>NZ_JAXIOM010000049.1:0-31031 GCF_049311025.1 Arthrobacter sp. 3Tela_A | reverse complement strand
CCCCAAACCCGCCGCCCCCCCCCAACAGCGGGGCCCCGCTCCTTTTTCTGTCCGGGATTAGTCGTCGTTGGGTTCGGCAGGCGTTCCGTCCGGCAGGGACAGTCCCTTCGGATCACCGCCGCTGGTGAGCTGAATGCGGATGACTTTGCCGTCCGGCGGCGGTGCGTCTGGATCAGCCGGCATGCCCGGCTCCACAGGACCTCCTGGGGGAAGCGCATCGATGGTGGCGTAGAGAGCCGAGCCGCGGAGCTGGACATCCGCCGGGGAGTTGACCTCATAGAACGGCTGCGCAGTGCTGCTGCCGCGCGGGATTACCGAGATGCGGTTGGCGAACAGCTCGGCCACAAAAATGTCTCCGCGCTGGCTGACCGCGATGCCCGTCGGTGAGATGAGCCCGGTGGCCATCAGCTGAACGGAACCGTTCCAGGGATTAACCCGAAAAACTGATCCCGCAGCTCCTCCACCGCCTGGCAGGGTGGTGACGTAGAGTTCCCCGCGTTTGCCCATCGCCATGGCAGTGGGCACGGGTTCCACCCAGTAGGTTTCTCCGAGAGTGCACGCCGGCAGTTGCAGCTGGCCAGCCAGCTCCTCAGTCACAGTTGCCGGAATAGGCGGCAGGACTGCCACGGTTGACGTCCGGCCGCTGCGCTCAGAGACCCGGAGAATGGCGTTGGCCCCCGCGTCCGCAACCAGGATTCCCTCCCGGGCCTTCATCGTGGCGTAGGGGTGGGAATCCTGCACTCCGGTGTAGAGGGCCGGTACGGCCGCAGGAACCTGCGCCAGGCATTCGGGGTCCAGATCCCGGAAACCGTAGGTGTTGACCTGGTCAGGGTTGGCCCGCCGCTCGTATTCAGCGAGGTCGGTGATGGTACGGATGTAGCCGCGGCGGTCAACCGACCTCAGGAGAGCCACGTTGTTCTCCGGCATCCCGAGGCCCTCACCGAAGGTGAGGGAATAGTACGTTCTGTCCGGAGTGCGGGACACGGCGTCGGAGATGTAGCCCTCGATTCCCGGATCGAGTGTGGTCAGGGATCCGTCGCGGCCAACGCGGTCAACGCTGCCCGCGAAGCTCTGTACGACGTCGAACGTCCGGTGGCTCCCAAGGGCGATGCGCAGGGGACTGTCGAGTCCGGTCGCCAATGTGGTGACCTCTCCTGCAGACGGCGGGCCAGGCCGCCACGGGTGGTGCCGGTCTCCGCCGGCTGCAGCGGGGGCGGCTGTACCCAGGCCGGCCAGCAGTACGGACGCGGCTGTCAGTGAAACCAGCCGTGAGCATGCTCTGTTCATTCTGTGCTCCTCCGGTGTGCGAATGGTGTAGACGGTGCTTCAGACCGAATGCGAGACTCGCCGGCGCGGAACCCCTAACCCGTTCCCCCAATGCCGAAGGCAGTCCAAAGAGTAGGAGCGGAGGAAGCGGCTGTAAACGCGAAACTGGGAATAAGCCGAACTGAACGCTGAAGATACCTGGGCCCCGATGCGCGGCTCCCCGATGCTGGAAGCTAGCTGACGCCCGGGAGCCGGGAGACACCGGCAACCAGTTCATCCCGCCCGCCGCACAGGGCGATCCTGACCCACCCCTCGCCAATGGACCCGAACGCCGTTCCGGGGGCCACGGCCACGCCGTCGTCTGCCAGGAACTGCCTGGTCCAGGCACGGATGTTGCCGCCGGAGACGTGCGAGAGGTCCGCCCACAGGTAAAAGGCACCCTGGGCAGCAAGGTAGGGGATGCCCTTGGCGTCCAGGACCGCCGACGCCGCATCGCGGTTTCCGCGGTAGTGTGCGGCAGCTTCCCGCACGTAGTCCTGCGGACCGGTCAGGGCTGCCAGCGCAGCGTACTGGGACGGGGAAGCTACACAGGAGACGATCGATTCCATGACCGTGCTCAGCTGCGGTTCCAGGCCTGCAGGCGTCACAAGCGCGCCGACACGCAGACCGGTCAGCCCGTAGGTCTTCGAAAGCGTGTACGACGCGATCACACGTTCCCCGCTGCCGCCGTCGTAAGCCAGCGGGGAAACATGCGGAACGTCATAGGTGAACGCCTCGTAGCATTCATCGGAGAGGATCCAGAGCCCCCGCCGGCGGGCCAGGGCAACCAGCTCCCGGGTCAGCTCCGGGCTGAAGACAGCACCCAGCGGATTCGACGGCGAATTCAGCAGCAGTACCCGGGTCTGCGGCGTGATCCTCGACTCAATGTCTTCGATCCGCGGCTGGAATCCGTTGGCAGGATGCAGCGGGTACTCCACGGGAACTGCGTGCAGCAGCCTGGCCGTCATGGCAAACGTCGGATACCCCGGATTGGGGATCAGGATTTCATCCCCTGCGTCCAGGAGCATGCTCATGGCCAGGTGCAGCCCCTGCTGGGCCCCCGAGGTGACGAAGACCCTGCCCGGGTCGGTTTCCTGCCCGGTCTGTTCCGACACCCGCTCCGCGAACGCCGTCCGCAGCGGTGCAATGCCCGCATTCGGCGTGTAGCCGGTCTCGTCCCGGGCGAGGGTTTCCTGCGCGGCCTGCAGCACGTGCACCGGGGTAGGGAACCCGGGCTCACCAATGCTGAGCACAATGGCGTTGGGGACAGCCCACGCTGCCTGCGTGATTTCGCGGATCTGGTTCGGGTCAACGGAACGCACGTGGGCAGCGAGCTGAGACATACCCGCATGCTACAGCCGGTGCGTTCGGCAGCCTTGGAGGCCGGGCCGCAGCCGTAACGCAGGGCAGGGTGCCGGAGAACGGGGACCCGCGCCGCGCATATACTGAAAGGCGTGAATTCCGGGCAGGTCCGTTCAGGACTGATTATTGTGGACAAACCGCAGGGATGGACCAGCCACGATGTGGTGGGCCGCCTGCGCAGGCTCGCCGGGACCAGGAAAGTCGGCCATGCCGGAACCCTTGATCCCATGGCAACAGGTGTGCTGGTGGTCGGCATTAACAAGGCCACCCGGCTGCTGACCTACATCGTGGGTACGTCCAAGACATACGACGCCACCATCCGGCTGGGCCAGTCCACGGTCACCGACGACGCCGAGGGCGAGATTACCGCCGAGACCATCGCCGCTGCGGTGACGGACGAAGAGATCCGCAGCGCCGTCGCGGCCCTCACTGGGGACATTCAGCAGGTTCCCAGCAGCGTCAGCGCCATCAAGGTAGGCGGTGAGCGCTCCTATGCCCGCGTCCGCGCCGGCGGCGAGGTGAACCTTCCATCCCGCCCGGTAACCGTGTCCCGGTTCGAGATCCACGACATCCGCCGCGAGCACGGCGGCAAGCTGCGCGACGTCGACGTGACCGTGCAGTGCTCCTCCGGAACCTACATCCGCGCTTTGGCACGGGACCTCGGTGCCGCGCTCGGCGTCGGAGGCCACCTCACCGCACTGCGCCGCACCTCGGTGGGCCCATACAGCGAAGACCAGGCCTCCACACTGGAGCAGCTCGCCGAAGACCTGCGGCTGCTGGACCTGAACGACGCCGCACGGGCACTGTTCCCGGTGCGCGAACTGAGCGAAGAGGAAGCTGCGGACCTGTCCCACGGCCGCCGCATCGCCGCCACCGGACTGCCCGCCCAGGACGGAGAACCCGTACCCGTCGCGGCGTTCGCCCCGGACGGCGAGCTGATCGGCCTGCTGGCGGACAAGGCAGATACGGCCAAAGCGCTGCTCGTCTTTGCACCCGGAAACGAAAGGTCCTAAGTGGTCATCGACCCTCTGTTCATCGTCGGGACGATCGTCTGCCTCGTCTCCACCGTGCTGTGCGTCAGCGCCGCCGTACTGCGCCACGGGCCGAATGACCTCACGATCCTCTCCGCCGCCGCCGTCGAACTCTTCCTCATTGTCTACGCCGTGGCGGCAGTCATCCGCCAGACCGGAGGGGAGACCCTCAACGGGCCCGCCTGGGAGTTCTGGGGCTACCTCTTTACCGCAGCGGTGATACCGATCGGCGCCGTCTGGTGGTCGCTGATGGACAGGTCCAGATGGAGCAACCTGGTGCTGGGCGCAGTCGGAATCACCGTGTTCGTTATGTTGTTCCGGATGGAACAGATTTGGGATGGAGTGCAGCTGGGATGAAGAAACTGATCAAGCCCCGCCCCGAGGCCGATGCCGCCGCCTCAACAGCACGCAACGCCGGCCCGGGGCGTCTCATCGTGGCCGTCTACGGCGTCTTCGCCCTGGCAGCCACGGCTCGTGCCGCCTTCCAGATCGCCACGAAGTTTGACGAGGCACCGGTCGCCTACCTGCTTTCCGCCTTCGCCGCCGTCGTCTATATCGTGGCAACCGTGTCCCTTGCCCGGGCGGGGGCAACGTCCTACAAGGTGTCCGTGGCCGCCGTGAGCATCGAAATGTTCGGCGTGCTGTTCGTGGGACTCTTCGGCATCCTGGACCCGGCTGCACTGCCGGATGACACCGTGTGGTCCGGCTTCGGAATGGGATACGGGTTTGTGCCGCTAATCCTGCCGATCATCGGCCTCTGGTGGCTCTACAGGCACCGGGGCAGCCAACACGCCTAGCCGCGGCGGGGTTCTTGTCCGCTCCCGGGCGTGAGACGATGTGGAAAACTGCGCCGTGACAGGTGCGCCGCTAAACCCACTGAGGGGCAGGACCATGACAATCCCAACACCGGGGCCGGAAGAAAACTCCCGGACAGCCGCCGGCACGCCCCGGCCGCCCGTCCGGCCGGCAGCTGACCGTGAGCCTGCCGGGCGCGGCACCGGTACTGGCACCGGCACAGACACCGGCGCGGCGAGCGGGAAGCAGGCTGAACGCAAGGGGGGCAAACTCCGCGGACGCGACCGCAAAGCCGCGCCGCAGAATGCCGGATCCCGGACCTGGAAGAGCAGCGACGACTGGGGTGTTTTCCGGGCCGTCGTAGTGGGCGTCGGCGTCGTGATCGCCGCGATCGGCGCTTATTACCTCATAACCGGCACCGCCGGCGTGGCCGAAACCAGCGGGGGAGCGGTCAACGCGTCCCTGGAGAGCCAGTTCCGTTTCTTCTCCGCGATGATGGTGGGCGTTGGCGCCGCGTTCATAGCGATCGCGGTCAAGTTCCAGTGGGCAAACATGCTGTGGCTGGTCTGCCTGATGGTCTTCCTGGGTGGTATAGGCCGGGTGCTGTCCTGGGCATTCTCCGGCACCCCGCACTTTACCTTGATCATCCTGATGATCGTGGAGCTGGCCTTCCCGCCGGCCCTGCTGGTCTGGCACCGGTTTATCGCCAAGACCAGCGAACTGCGGCGGGAAATCCACCACGGTTCAGAAGGCGGCAGCGCCCCGTCCGGAACGGCTGCGTAACCTGCGCCGCCTTTTCCGCCATAATGGATGAAGCCTTCCGCGTGCAGCAGGTGCTGACGCCCGGAAGAATTCATGGATGACTGTCCGCTGGTAAGGAGCTCGGGTGTATTACTGGAATGACCTTGCGGAGGTGCCGTCCGACCTAGGTCCGACAGTAGTAACGATCGGCAACTTCGACGGCGTCCACCTGGGACATCAGCACGTGCTGTCCCGTCTGGTGAAGACCGCGCGGGACCGGGGCGCCGCCGCCGTCGCGCTTTCCTTCGACCCGCACCCGGCAGCAGTGCACCGTCCGGAAAGCGCGCCCGTGCTCATCATGGGTCCGGCGGACCGCAGGGAGGCGCTGGCGGAAACCGGCCTCGACGGGCTTCTGATGCTCCACTATGACTTGGACCTCGCCTCCCTGACGGCCGAAGAGTTCGTGCGCAGGTTCCTTGCCGACGGCCTGCAGGCAGTGGCTGTGGTCCTGGGCCACGATGCCCGGTTCGGACGCGGAAACACCGGCGACCTGGACACCATGCGGGAGCTTGGCGCCGAGATGGGATTCGAGGTCGTCGCCGTTGAGGACCTCGATGCCCTTCCCGAAGGGCCCGGAGACACGAGCGGCCGCCGCTGCTCCTCCACCTGGATCCGCGAAGCCCTGGCTGCAGGGGACGTCCGAACCGCGGCACGCCTGCTGGGCCGCACGCACCGCATGCGCGGCACCGTAGTGCACGGCGCGGCACGCGGACGGGAACTGGGCTTTCCGACGGCGAACCTTGCCCCTGAATCCACCGGACTCATCCCCGCCGACGGCATCTATGCCGGCTGGCTGGTCGACTCCGCCGGAACCCGGTGGCCCGCTGCCATTTCGGTTGGCTCCAACCCGACCTTCGACGGTGTCAGCCGGCAGGTGGAAGCACATGTAATCGACCGCCCGCAGGAAGCCGTGGAGGATTTCGACCTGTACGGACAGTGCGTCGGCGTCGAATTCGTGGACCGGCTTCGGGGGATGGTCGCCTACACCGGTCCTGACGCGCTGATTGAGCAGATGCGCCTGGATGTCGCGAGGACCCGGGAAGTCCTTTCGACAGAAGGCACTGCGGACAGGTAAACTGGATCAAAATTCGGCTGCGGTCCGTGGCGGCTGAATTTCTTTGTGTCTGCCGCGTTTACGCGGGGTGGGCACAGGGTTCCCGGCAGCGAAGTGCTGATTCGGGCCTCACGGCACAACTGTAGGAGTTACATTGGCACTCGATCCCGCCGTCAAGCAGGCGATCATCAAGGAATTCGCACTCACCGAAGGTGACACCGGATCCCCCGAGGTTCAGGTTGCTGTTCTGTCCCGTCGCATTTCCGACCTGACCGAGCACCTGAAGACCCACAAGCACGACCACCACACCCGCCGCGGCCTGATGGCCCTGGTTGGTCGCCGTCGCCGCATGCTGGGTTACCTGCGCGAGACCGACATCACGCGTTACCGTGCGCTCATCGAGCGTCTCGGCCTGCGCCGATAGTTCTGCTTTGAGGGCGGCTCCTGTGCGCATGCGCGGGGCCGCCCTTTAGCGCAGGGTACACAAGCGGCAGACATGGACACCGGCTAAGGTCCGGAAGCGCACCTCCGCAGCGGTACCGCAAGCACTACAGCAGCAAAAAAGCAGTAAAGAAAACCACATACAGGAGTCAGCCAGCATCGCAGCATTCGCGGTCCTCGGTAGTGGTCTCCGGGAGTTTCAGCCCGTGGACCTCGATCGAAGACCGGGTGTTGAGTTCTTCCCCGCCGACGGCGGCGGAACTCATGGGACGATGCTGGGTGCCTCCGAATTAACAGAAACGGAGGTGACTCTCTATGGAGGGTCCCGAAATTCAGTATTCAGAAGCAGTAATTGACAACGGCCGCTTCGGCAAGCGCGTTATCCGCTTTGAAACCGGCCGTCTGGCCGCCCAGGCCGCAGGCTCCGCGATGGTCTACATCGACGAAGACACCGCACTGCTCTCGGCCACGTCCGCCGGCAAGTCCCCGCGTGAAGGCTTCGACTTCTTCCCGCTGACCGTGGACGTCGAGGAGCGTATGTACGCTGCCGGCCGCATCCCGGGCTCGTTCTTCCGCCGTGAAGGACGTCCCTCCACCGAAGCCATCCTGGCCTGCCGCCTGATGGACCGTCCGCTGCGCCCGGCATTCGTCAAGGGCCTGCGCAACGAAGTCCAGGTTGTTGTCACCGTTATGGCGATCAACCCGGACGTTCTCTACGACGTGGTTGCGATCAACGCATCCTCCATGTCCACCCAGCTCTCCGGCCTGCCGTTCTCCGGCCCGATCGGCGGCGTCCGCGTTGCCCTCGTCGAAGGCCAGTGGGTTGCTTTCCCGAAGCACTCCGAACTGGAGCGCGCAGTGTTCTCCATGGTGGTTGCCGGCCGCATCGCCGGTGACGACGTCGCCATCATGATGGTCGAAGCGGAAGCTACCGACAACGCCTGGAACCTCATCAAGGAAGAGGGCGCCACCGCCCCGACCGAAGAGGTTGTGGCTGAAGGCCTCGAGGCCGCCAAGCCGTTCATCAAGGCTCTCTGCGACGCGCAGTCGGACCTGGCTGCACGCGCCGCCAAGCCGACCGTTGAGTTCCCGATCTTCCTGGATTACCAAGACGACGTTTACGAAGCCGTTGAAGCTGCTGCCGCCGCCAAGCTGGCAGAGGTGTTCACCATCGCTGACAAGCAGGAGCGCGACGCCGCTTCCGACGCCCTCAAGGACGAAGTCAAGGCGGCACTGGCCGAGCGCTTCGAAGGCCGCGAGAACGAAGTTTCCGCAGCCTTCCGCTCCGTAACCAAGCAGGTAGTGCGCCAGCGCATCCTCAAGGACCAGATCCGCATCGACGGCCGCGGCCTGACGGACATCCGCCAGCTCACCGCCGAGGTTGAGGTTCTGCCCCGCGTGCACGGCTCCGCCATCTTCGAGCGCGGCGAAACCCAGATCCTGGGCGTCACCACGCTGAACATGCTCAAGATGGAACAGCAGATCGACTCGCTGTCGCCGGTAACGCGCAAGCGCTACATGCACAACTACAACTTCCCGCCGTACTCCACCGGTGAAACCGGCCGCGTGGGCTCGCCCAAGCGCCGCGAAATCGGCCACGGCGCCCTGGCAGAGCGTGCGCTTATGCCGGTGCTGCCCTCGCGTGAAGAGTTCCCGTACGCCATCCGCCAGGTCTCCGAGGCACTGTCCTCCAACGGCTCCACCTCCATGGGTTCGGTCTGCGCCTCGACGCTGTCCATGCTCAACGCCGGTGTGCCGCTGAAGGCTCCGGTTGCAGGCATCGCCATGGGCCTGGTTTCCGACCAGGTTGACGGCGAGACCCGCTACGCAGCCCTGACCGATATCCTCGGCGCCGAAGATGCCTTCGGCGACATGGACTTCAAGGTGGCCGGTACGTCCGAGTTCGTCACCGCAATCCAGCTGGACACCAAGCTCGACGGCATCCCCGCCTCGGTCCTGGCTGCAGCCCTGAAGCAGGCCCGCGAAGCACGCCTGCACATCCTCGGTGTCATGGACGCCGCGATCGATACCCCGGATGAGCTCTCCGAGTTCGCCCCGCGGATCATCTCGGTGAAGATCCCCGTGGACAAGATCGGCGAGGTCATTGGCCCGAAGGGCAAGATGATCAACCAGATCCAGGAAGACACCGGCGCTGACATCTCCATCGAAGATGACGGCACAGTCCTGATCGGCGCCACGGACGGCACGTCCGCCGAGGCTGCCCGGGCTGCGATCAACGCGATTGCCAACCCGATGGTTCCGGAACTGGGCGAGCGTTACCTGGGCACTGTTGTGAAGACCACCACCTTCGGTGCCTTCATCTCCCTGACCCCGGGCAAGGACGGCCTGCTGCACATCTCCGAGCTGCGCAAGCTCTCGGGCGGCAAGCGCGTGGACAACGTTGATGACGTTGTGTCCGTCGGCCAGAAGATCCAGGTTGAAATCACCAAGATTGACGACCGCGGCAAGCTGTCCCTCTCGCCGGTTGTTGCTGAAGACGACGCCGAGGGCGAAGCTGCTGCCGAGACAGCAGAGTAGATGCCTGAAAACACTGCAGACAGCCGTTCCGGCGCGGGATTCCCCCGCACCGGGACGGTTGTCCCTTTTCCTCTGACATCCCGTGCGGGCGAACCGGTGCTGGAAATCGGCGACCCGGCCGGCGCCGTCGTCCGCCGTTCCGTCCTTCCCGGCGGCGTGCGCGTGCTCACCGAGTCCATGCCCGGCCAGCGCAGCGCCACCATTGGCTTCTGGGTTGGCGTGGGCAGCCGTGACGAGGCCGAAGGCCGCCACGGCTCCACGCACTTCCTGGAACACCTGCTGTTCAAGGGCACTGCCCGGCGCAGCGCCATGGACATCGCCTCTGCCTTCGACGAGGTAGGCGGAGAATCCAACGCCGCGACGGCGAAGGAAACCACCTGCTACTACGCCCGCGTGCTGGACACCGACCTGCCAATGGCCATTGACGTCATTGCGGACATGGTGACCTCAGCCGTGCTCGATGCCGAGGAACTGGAGCAGGAACGCGACGTCATCCTCGAGGAAATCGCGATGGATGCCGACGACCCCGCAGACCTGTGCCATGAGAAGTTCGCTGAAGCCGTGCTGGGGGACCATCCGCTGGGCCGCCCGATCGGCGGCACTCCGGAAGCGATCAAGTCCGTTCCGCGCGAAGCCGTGCTGGAGCACTACCGGCGCCACTACCGGCCCGAGACCCTGGTGGTCACCGCGGCCGGCGGGCTCGAACACGAGATTGTTGTCTCCCTGGTCCTGGACGCGCTCAAGCGTGCCGGCTGGGAACTGGATGAAACAGCCGAACCTGCGCCGCGCAGGGACACCACCCCGGCGCAGATCACCGGCACCGGCGGCGTGCACGTCATCAACCGCCCGGTGGAGCAGGCCAACATTGTGCTGGGCTGCCCGTCGCTGACCGCCACGGACAGCCGCCGGTTCGCCATGAGCGTGCTGAACACGGTCCTGGGCGGCGGCATGTCTTCACGGCTGTTCCAGGAGATCCGCGAGAAGCGGGGACTGGTCTACTCGACCTACTCCTTCGCAGCGTCCTACACCGACGCCGGATACTTCGGCATGTACGCGGGCTGCTCTCCGGCCAAGACCCGGCAGGTCATCGACCTGCTGCAGTCCGAGCTGGAGCGGCTGGCATCAGACGGGCTGGAACCCGGGGAACTGGCCCGTGCACTGGGGCAGATTTCCGGGGGACTGGTGCTGGGCATGGAGGACACCGGTTCGCGGATGTCCCGCCTGGGCAGCGCTGAACTGGTCCGCGGTGAGTACGTGGACATTGAAGAGTCGCTGGCGCGGATCCGTGCCGTCACGGCCGAACAGGTCCAGGAGCTCGCGGCCGAACTGGCTGCAGCACCGCGGACCATCACCGTGGTGGGTCCCTTCAACTCTCCGGCGGACCTCGGCTTCTAGCCTGCGTTTCTTTCATCGAGAGGCCAGTTACGGCTCGTTTCAGCCCTGAAACAAGCCGTAACTGGCCTCTCGTTTGTGATTTGGGGGGGCTGTTAGCCGCCGGCAAAGGGCGGAAGGATGTCCACCGTGTCTTCGGGCGCCAGCAGCCGGGAATGGTCCCGCGCGGCGACCTCGTTGACCAGGAAAGTGCTCCGTCCAATGACGGTCTGCAGGACGGGCGTTCCCTCCGGAGCGTCGGGATGCAGTGCCGCCAGCTTCTCCAGCAGCTCTCCAAGCTGCAGGGAACCGGCGGTGAGGGTTTCTTCTTCAATGCCTGCCGCTGCCTTCGCAGCGCCAAAATAGCGGATCAGCACTTAGCCACCTATCGCACTCATTGTTCTTTCGGGCTGCACATAGTCCGGTGCGCCCAGCCCGGCATGGTCCATGCCGTGGGCCTTCGGCTTGCCCCACATGGCTTCCTGCCAGCGGCGGGCGACGGCGGCGTCCTCCCCGGTGCTGCGCAGCAGTTCCAGCAGGTCAGTTTCTTCATGTGAGAACAGGCAGCTGCGCACCTTGCCCTCGGCCGTGATGCGGGTGCGCCGGCAGTCGGCGCAGAACGGTTCGGTCACCGAGGCAATAATACCGACGACGCCGGCCACCTCCTGGGGGGAAGCGCGGTGGCGCACCTGCCAGCGCTCGGCGGGCGCGCCGTCGCGGTTACGCGGATCCGGGGTCAGGACAAAATCTTCCTCCAGCAGGGTACGAATCTCAGCGGCGGTGATCATTCCGTCCCGGGTCCAGCCGTGGTCGGCGTCCAGCGGCATCTGCTCAATGAACCGCAGCTCGAACCCGTGTTCCACGGCCCATGCCAGCAGACGGGGCGCTTCGGCGTCGTTGATGCCCCGCATCAGCACCGCGTTGATCTTGATCAGTCCCAGCCCAACGCGGGCCGCTTCTTCCACCCCGGCGAGGACGCGGTCGAGGAAGGGCCGGCGGGTCAGCTGCGCGAAGGTTCCCGGATGCAGCGAATCCAGGGAGACGTTGATCCGGGTGAGCCCGGCAGCCTTGAGCGCCGCGGCTTTCTTGTCCAGGCCCAGGCCGTTCGTGGTCAGCGAGACCGGCAGCTCGGGGTGGTTGGCGCGGATGCCCGCAATGATGTCCACCAGATCCGCCCTCACCAGCGGCTCTCCTCCGGTCAGCCGCAGCTCCCGGACCCCCAGGGAATCGACGCCGATCCCCACCAGCCGGATGATCTCCGGAGCAGTAAGAACCTTGTCCTTGGGGAGCCAGTCCAGGCCGGAGGCCGGCATGCAGTAGGTGCAGCGCAGATTGCATTTGTCCGTCAGGGAGAGCCGCATGTCAGTGGCGCGGCGCCCGTAGCGGTCCACCAGTCCGTCGAGGGCCTCCGGGACAGCGGTTTCCTCCACAGCAGACTGCGGCCGTGTGAAGGAGGGCATGCCCAGCTCAGTTCCCATCCCCCGAGTGTAGGCCGTTTCACACCCGGTCTCTAGGAAGGCCGGGCGGGCGGACGCAGCAACCCCGTCCAGGCCTGCCATAATCGAGGAAACGCCCGGAGTTCGCCGGCGCGCCGAGCCGTGCTGCGGCGAAGGAGATGACACCTATGCCAGGAACCCGTTGGTTCTCCGCTGCCGCAGGTGTGGTTGCTGCCGGGATTGCCGCAGCCGCCGGCGAACTGGCGGCAGCTGCGCTCAGTCCGTCCCTATCACCGGTGACGGCCGTGGGATCCGTGGTCATCGATGCTGTTCCGGCACCGGTCAAGGACTGGGCCATCGCCGTCTTCGGCACCTCGGACAAAGTCGCGCTGCTCGCCGGCATGCTCCTGCTCATTCTGGCCCTGGGTGGAGCCTGCGGTCTGCTGGAAGCGCGGCGGCCGCCGTGGGGATCAGCCGTTCTTGCCGGTTTCGGGATCCTCGGAGCCGCCGCAGTCCTCTCCCGCGCCCAGTTCAGCCCGCTGGCTCTGCTCCCGCCGCTTGTCGCCGGGCTCGCCGGGCTGCTGGTGCTCCGCGGACTGACGGCCCGGATCCGGCGCTACGGCCAGGCACCGGAAGCCGAAGCCGGAGCCAGCCGACGGGATGTCCTCCGTGCCGTGGGCGGGGGAGCGGCAGTGGCAGCGGTGGGAGGCGGGCTGGCCGGCGCAGCGCGCAGTTCGCAGGTGGCGGTTGACGACTTGCGCGCCAACCTGCAGCTTCCCGCACCCGTGCAGCCTGCAGCTGCCATCCCGGCCGGGGCAGACCTAGGCATTCCCGGCGCCGAACCGCTGATCACACCCAACCCGGACTTCTACCGGATCGACACCGCACTGCGGGTCCCCCTCATCAACCCTGATACCTGGCGCCTGCGGGTCACCGGCATGGTGGACCGGGAAATTGAAATCAGCTATGCCGACCTGCTGGCCAAACCGCTGCAGGAAAGCTGGGTGACGCTGGCCTGCGTCTCCAACGAGGTGGGTGGCTCCCTCATCGGCAACGCAAGGTGGCTGGGCTGGCCGGTCCGAAGCCTGCTGGCAGCAGCGGGCGTGCAGTCCGGAGCAGACACCGTGCTCTCCACCAGCGAGGACGGCTGGACGGCCACCACCCCTCTGGAAGCCCTGACGGATGCCCGCGACTCGCTGCTGGCAGTTGCCATGAACGGTGAGCCGCTCCCGCCTGAACACGGCTTCCCGGTACGCCTGGTGGTGCCGGGACTCTACGGCTACGTGTCGGCCACCAAGTGGGTCACCGAGCTGAAGGTTTCCCGCTTCGCCGACGAAACTGCCTACTGGACGGACCGGGGATGGTCCGAGCGCGGCCCGGTGAAGCTGTCCTCCCGGATCGACACACCTTCCCGGGGCGCGAACCTCAGCGCCGGGATAACCACGGTTGCCGGAGTGGCCTGGGCACAGCACACCGGGATCAGTGCGGTGCAGGTGCGGGTCGACGACGGCGAGTGGCAGGAAACGCGGCTGGCCGCCGGCATCTCGGCGGACACCTGGCGGCAGTTCTCCGCCGACGTCGACCTTCCGCCGGGGGACCATACCCTGACGGTGCGGGCGGTCGACGCCAACGGCACCGTCCAGGATGAAGCTGAACGTCCGGTGGTTCCGGACGGCGCCACCGGGCTGCATTCCATCCGGGTCAGCGCGGGCTGAGCACTCCCGGTCCGCTAGGGTCGGAGCATGGCGATTTCCACTCTCGAAGGCACCTTCAATTTCCGTGACCTTGGCAACCTGCCCCTGACCGGCGGCGGGAGCACCGCGAACGGGGTGCTGTACCGCTCGGACGCCATCAGCGCCCTCACCCCGCAGGGCCTGCAGGATTTGGCCGGTTCGGGGATCGGCGTCATCATCGACTACCGGACCCCGGCTGAGCAGCAGATGGCCCCGGACCGCCTTCCGGCAGCCATGAACGTGGACAAAATGGACCTGCCGCTGCTCGAGGGCGCGTTTACCGGCATGGCGCAGGAGGCCATGCAGCGGGCAAACGCGTCCGGCGACCGGGCTGCAGCGGCACAGGCAGTGCAGGCGGCGGTTTCACAGCTGCCCACGCTGGGACAGATCTACACCGGAATGCTCGAACACGGCGCGTCGCACTTCGCCCGGACCGCCCGGGCAGCGGCCGACGCGGACGGAGCGGTGCTCCTCCACTGCACAGCCGGCAAAGACCGCACCGGGGTGGCATCGGCCCTGCTCCTGGACGCCGCCGGAGTTGAAAGGGAAGCCGTTGTGGCCGACTACGAGCGCAGCGGCGCGAACCTCGCCGGGGAATGGTCGGAGCGGATGCTGGACATGGTCGGCGGCATGGGGGTCCCGCTGACCGAAGGGATCATCACGCTCATTACCCGTGCGCCGGCCGACGCCATCCGCACCGCCCTGGACTGGGTGGAGCAAATCCACGGCTCAACCGCTGCGTACCTCCGATCCGGTGGACTCACCGGCGTCGAACTTGACCGCCTGCGCGCCCGCCTGCGGAGCTAACGGGCAGCAGGCATAGACTTTCGGCAAGCGACGCCGGGATTCGAGTGGGGGAACGTGAGCAGCACAGGCAACCGGGTACGTCCCGTGGAGGAACACCAGGAAGCGGTCCGCGACCTGCTGGCACGCAGCCTGCGGCCGCGGGTCCAGGGGCGTGGGCTCACCGAAGCCGCAGGCCGGATCCTGGCAGAAGACATCACAGCCCCGCGCAGCCTGCCGCCGTTCGCGAACTCGCAGATGGACGGTTACGCCGTGCATTCCGCCGACCTCGCGGCGGCGCCGGCGGGCAGCCCCGTTGAACTTAAGGTCGCCGCCCCCATTCCCGCCGGAGCGCAGGCACCGCCCCTGGCAGCCGGCACCGCCGCCCCGATCATGACCGGCGCCATGCTCCCGGACGGTGCCGACGCCGTCGTACCCATTGAACGTTCAGAACCGGACTCTTTCTACGCTCCGCAGGACCGCGCCGGGGCGCGGGTGCGCCTGCCCGCCGGTGTGCCGGCCGGAGAGTTTGTCCGCGCAGCAGGCAGTGACATCCCTGCCGGAACCCCCGCCCTGGCCAAGGGCACGCGTCTGGGTGCGGCCCAGCTGGGCCTGCTGGCAGCGCTTGGCATTGCCGAGGTGCCGGTGCTGGCACCGGTCCGGGTGGCCCTGCTGAGCACCGGAGACGAAGTGGTGGAGCCGGGACAGGACCTGGCCCCGGGGCAGATCCACGACGCGAACACCACCCTGCTGGCGGCCAGTCTGGCCGAAGCCGGGGCCGAGGTCATCCGTTCCCGGATCCTGGCCGATTCCCCGGCGGATTTCCGGGCTGCGCTGCGCGATGAACTCGACCAGGGCCGGGCCGATCTGGTGCTGACCTCCGGCGGGATCAGCAAGGGCGCCTACGAGGTGGTGCGCCTGGCCCTGGCAGCTGAGGGCGTGCAGTTCTTTTCGGTAGCCATGCAGCCAGGCGGTCCTCAGGGCCTCGGTGCCGTCGACGGCGTTCCCCTCCTGGGGTTTCCCGGCAATCCGGTGAGTGCACTGGTCTCCTTTGAGGTCTTCCTCCGCCCGGCCCTTACGGCACTGACCGGTCTGCCGCTGCCTCGGCGCGCCGTCCGTGCCGTCCTGGCGGAGGCAGCCGACAGCCCGGCAGGGAAACTGCAGGTGCGGCGCGGACGTTTCCGGGAGGGCCGGGTTGAACTGATCGGGGGGCCGGGATCCCATCTGGTCCACGCCCTCGCCGAGTCGAACGCCCTGGTGCTGATTCCGGCCGGGACCGGACACCTTCCCCAAGGCGCAGAAGTGACAGTATGGCTCTTGGAATAACTGTACTTCGAGATCCAGAACACCACCGAAAGGACCCGAACATGTCCGGGGAAGAACACTCCGGGGACGCACCGGCCCTGACCCACGTCCGCGCCGACGGCACAGCCCACATGGTTGACGTTTCCGCAAAGGCGGAGACTTCCCGTGAAGCAACAGCCCAGGCTGTGCTGAACACCACGCCGGAGGTGGTGCGGCTGCTCAGCGACGGTGACCTGCCCAAGGGGGACGCCTTCGCTGTCTCCCGCGTCGCCGGCATCATGGCTGCCAAGCAGACCTCGAACCTCATTCCGCTCTGCCACCCGCTGCCCATCACCAAGGTCACCGTGGACTTCGAACCGGGGGAGAGCTCCGTGACTATGAAGGCAACGGTGAAAACCAAGGCGCTCACCGGCGTCGAAATGGAAGCCCTGACCGCCGTGACGGTGACGGCGCTGACGCTGTATGACATGGTCAAGGCCGTGGACAAGCATGCGGTGATCTCCGATGTGATGGTGCTGGCCAAGTCCGGCGGCAAGAGCGGAGACTGGAGCCTGTGAGCCGCACCGAGGCCGCACCCCGCCGCAGGGCCGCCATTCTGGTCGCTTCGACCCGCGCAGCCGCCGGAATCTACGAAGACGCCGCCGGACCGCTGCTGCAGGACTGGCTCTATGCCCACGGCTTTGACGTTGTGCTCGCCGAAGTGGTGCCGGACGGCGAGGAGGTTGGCCAGGCGCTTCGGCGCATGCTGGCCCTGGAACCGTCGGTGATCATCACCAGCGGCGGCACCGGCATCAGCCCCACCGACGCCACCCCGGAACAGACGCTTCCACTGCTGGACCGCCAGGTTCCCGGCGTCATGGAAGCGCTGCGTGCCTACGGGCTGAGCAAGACTCCCATGGCGGCCCTCACCCGCGGATATGCGGGCACAGCCGGAACGACCTTTGTACTGAACCTGCCGGGCTCGCCGTCCGGCGTCACCGACTCACTGACGGTCCTGGAACCGATTCTTGGACACATCTGCGGCCAGCTGGAGGGCATTAATGAGCACTAGCGAAGTAGTCCTGGCATCGGTCGGAAACGACGTGCTGGATACCGAAACCGCCTACGCAGCGGTCTGGACGCCGCAGGCAGGCGCGGTGGTCACCTTCAGCGGGATCGTGCGGAACCACGACGGCGGCAGGGACGTGCGCTCCCTTGGATACAGCGCCCATCCGACCGCGTCAGCCGTTATTGCCGACGTCGCTGCCCGGATCGCGGCGAAGTATGACGGCGTGCGTCTTTGGGCGGCGCACCGCACGGGACCGCTGGACATCGGAGACGCAGCACTCGTGGCTGCAGTGGCCTCCGCCCACCGCGGAACCGCCTTCGCGGCCTGTTCGGAACTGGTGGACACGGTCAAGGCCGAGGTGCCCATCTGGAAGGAACAGGAGTTCGCCGACGGGACGGTGGAGTGGGTGGGCGTCAGCGACGCCCCGGCCTGACCGGTAATCTGGAACCATGAGCAATAAACTGCCCGTCGCGGTGCTTGGAGCCACCGGACGCATGGGGTCCGAAGCCGTTCAAGCCGTGAAAGCGGCACCGGACATGGAACTGGTGGCCGCACTTGGCCGGCAGGACCCGCTGCAGACCCTGGTTTCCGCCGGCGCGCAGTACGTGGTGGACCTGACGGTCCCGGACAGCACCGAGGCCAACGTGCGCTTCGCCGTCGAACACGGCATGCATGCCGTGGTCGGCACCACCGGCTGGGACGCCGGACGACTGGAGCGCCTGGCCGCCCTGCTGGCAGAACACCCCGAAACCGGTGTGCTGATCGCGCCGAACTTCGCTCTCGGTTCCGTGCTCGCGTCGGCGTTCGCCGCCAAGGCGGCACCGTACTTTGAGTCCGTGGAAATCGTGGAGCTGCACCACCCGAACAAGGTGGACGCGCCGTCGGGCACCGCCGTCCGCACCGCTGAGCTCATGGCGGCCTCCCGCGCCGAAGCCGGCACACCGGCGTCACCGGACGCCACCGCCAAGGAGCTTCCCGGCGCGCGCGGGGCCGACGTCGAGGGCATCCGGATCCACTCGGTCCGCCTGCGCGGGCTGGTTGCACACCAGGAAGTCCTGCTGGGCGGGGAGGGCGAACAGCTCACCATCCGCCACGATTCCTACGACCGGGCGTCCTTTATGCCCGGCGTCCTGCTGGGCCTGCGCGAAGTTGCTGCGCACCCGGGCCTTACCGTCGGACTAGACGGCTACCTCAACCTGAATGCCTAAGGAAACCCCAGTTGTCCACCTTCTTTTCCGGCCTTTTCCATAACCGCGCCAAGATCGGCGTCCTGCTGGTCACGGTGCTCCTGGTTTTCTACATCCTGGTGGTCGCCCAGCGCGGCTGGCTGCTGCTGACTTCGGACGGTCTGATCACGAAGGCGATGGGAGCGGCCTATTTTGTGCTGCCCGCCGTCGGGGTCTGGGCGCTGGTCCGTGAACTGCTCTTCGGTGTCCAGACCGAGAAAATGGCCCGGATCCTCGCCGATGAAGGAGGCCTGCCCATTGATGACCTGCCGCGTACGCCTGCCGGCCGGATCATCCGGGAAGCAGCCGACGCCGAGTTCCCCAAGTACCAGGCCGAAGTGGAGGCTGAACCGGAACAGTGGCGGGCCTGGTTCCGGCTGTCCTGTGCCTACGACGCCGCGGGGGACCGCAAGCGGGCACGTTCCTCGATGCGGCAGGCCGGCAAGCTCTTCAGCGCCTCAGTTCAGCCGAGTGCCTAGTACAGCCGAGTGCCTAGTACAACCGAGTAGTTCGGCCTAGCTGCGGTTGCCCGTCAGCTTGCCATCCCGTGCCAGCCGCGAGGCACCCGACGCCAGCGTTTCCAGCGGTCCGCGCGAACCCAGCTTGAAGAACGCGATCCCGATTAGCACGGCAGCCAGTGCCTGGAGCCAAAACACCCACGAGGGATCCAGTGCCGGCTCCTGGGCATCGACCAGTGCCATGACCCAGATGTGCATGCTGTAGAGCGTGAGCGTCATGGCTCCCGCGGCGGAAAGCGGCAGCAACAGGTTCGGGCGTGCCCGGGTCAGCAGCAGGCAGACCCCGACGACGGCCGCTGCCGTCCCGCAGGTGTGCAGCAGATCCAGTGTGGTGCCCGAATGCGGTGCGCTGACTGCCAGCCACCACCAGGAGCCGGACTGCTCCACGCCGGTCAGGTTGACCTCGAGCATCCGTCCGATGGGCCACCGCTGGCCTGAATCGGTAGCGAGGATCTCCGCGAATCCTCCCGCGTCAATGAGCAGGTAGGCGCTCACGAACTTCGAGAACAGCGCCGCGAAGATGCCGCCGAAGACCAGCCCGGCCTGAACGGCGAGGGAACGCAGGTCCAGCCGGCCGATGACCATTCCTACCAGCAGATAGCTCAGCCACTGGACCGTGGGGTAGAAGCCGGTGAAGAACACGTCCGCGGCCAGTGTGGCGGGTTCGGTGAAATGTTCCCAGGCGATGTTCCCGCCCACGTCCGGCGGGTTGAGGTTGTCCTGCAGCCAGGGCCGCACCAGGTACGCCAGCACGGGGGAGAAGCAGATCCAGGCACCTGCCCAGGCAGCGAGTCTGCCCAGGGACATGTTCGTAAAGGGCAGCACCATGAGGAACAGCACAGCGTAATGGAACAGGATGACCGCGATCGAGATGTCCAGCCCGCCCAGCAGCAGGCCGATCAATGCGATCACCACTGCACGGGCGGCTATGCCGCGCCGGCTGGCCCCGGGGGAGCGGCCGGTACCGGGATTCGGCCCCCCGGTCAGCAGTGCAATCCCGATGCCCGCCACGACGGCGAACAGCGCGGATGCACGCCCGGAGAATGCCAGTGCCACGAAGGTGGGTTCGCCGGTCTGCGGGTCATAGAGGGGGAAGATGTGGGTGGACATCATGCCCAGCAGCGCCACCCCGCGGGCCGCATCGATGCCCGTCAGACGCGTTCTGCTCATTGCAGAATAGTCTCACAGGCGCCGCCCGCCTTCGGCTGGCTGTGGTGTCCGTTTGTCCCAATCGCAGCTCCAACGGGTAACGTTTTACCCATGGCTGACTCTGATATTCGTTCCCGTCCGTTTGGGACCCTGGTGACCGCCATGGTCACCCCTTTCACCGCTGACGGTGAAGTTGACTTCGACGCTACTGCGTTCCTTGCCAACAAGCTGGTCGAGGACGGCTGCGACGGGCTGGTTGTTTCCGGTACCACCGGTGAAACCTCCACTCTGGAAGACAGCGAAAAAGAAGACCTGTTCCGCGTCGTGGCACAGACCGTCGGCGGCCGCGCCAAGGTCATCGCCGGAACCGGCACCAACCACACCTCGCACTCCGTCGAGATGGCACGCCGTGCCGAGCGCGCAGGAGCCGACGGCCAGCTTGTGGTGACCCCGTATTACAACAAGCCGACGCAGGCCGGCGTGATCGCCCACTTCGACGCCGTTTCGGCGGCAAGCGATCTGCCCATCATGATTTATGACATCCCGGGCCGCGCCGGGATCCCCATCGCCACTGAGACGATGTTCCGCCTCGCGGAGAACCCCAAGGTCCTGGCGCTCAAGGACGCCAAGGCCGACTTTGCCGCCGTGACCCGGGTCCTGGCCAACACGACCCTGGACGTTTACGCCGGTGACGACGGACTGACGCTGCCGTGGATGGTAGCCGGAGCGGTCGGCGTCGTCAGCGTCAGCGCCCACGTGGCGACCGGCGCTTTCCGTGCCCTCGTGGACGCGGCCGCCGCAGGAGATTTCGACAAGGCCCGCAGGATCCACTTTGAACTGGATCCGGTAGTGCGAGCCGTAATGACACACATACCAGGTGCCATTTCCGCCAAGCAGATCCTGAAGATGCAGGGAGTGATTCCCGACGCCGCTGTAAGGCTGCCGCTGGTAGCCCCCGACGCCATTGAAATGGAAGCTGTCCTGGCGGACCTGGCCGAAGCAGGATGGGACTTTTCCCAGGACAAGGCGTAACAAACATGATTGAAACCGCGGGCAACGCTCTGCAAACTCCTCCCCGCCTCAAAGACGGAACCCTACGAATCGTTCCGCTGGGAGGACTCGGAGAAATCGGCCGTAACATGGCCGTCTTCGAGATTGACGGCAAACTGCTCATCGTTGACTGCGGGGTGCTCTTCCCGGAAGAGACCCAGCCCGGCGTCGACCTCATCCTGCCGGACTTCTCCTACATCGAGGACCGGCTGGACGACGTGGTGGGCGTAGTGCTCACCCACGGCCACGAAGACCACATCGGCGCGGTTCCCTACCTGCTGCGGCTGAAGAAGGACATTCCCCTGATCGGTTCGCAGCTGACGCTGGCACTGATCGAGGCGAAGCTGCAGGAACACCGCATCAAGCCGTTCACCCTTACGGTGAAGGAAGGCCAGGTGGAGCAGTTCGGCCCGTTCGAGTGCGAGTTCGTGGCCGTCAACCACTCCATCCCGGACGCCCTTGCGGTCTTCATCCGCACCCGCGCCGGCAACGTCCTGCACACCGGTGACTTCAAGATGGACCAGCTGCCGCTGGACGGACGCATCACGGACCTGCGCGCCTTCGCCCGGCTGGGCGAAGAAGGCGTGGACCTGTACATGGCAGACTCCACCAACGCCGACGTCCCGGGCTTCACCTCCCCGGAAGGCGCGATTGGGCCGGTGCTCGAAGAGCTCTTCGGGAAGGTCAAGAAGCGCATCATCGTCGCGTCCTTCTCCTCCCACATCCACCGCGTGCAGCAGGTGCTCGACGCCGCTGCAGCCCACGGCCGCAAGGTCTGTTTCGTGGGCCGCTCCATGGTCCGCAACATGGCCATCGCGGAGAAGCTGGGCTACCTGCACGTCCCTGAGGGCATCCTGGTTGACCTGAAGAACGTGGACAACATGCCGGACCACAAGCTGGTCCTGATGTCCACCGGTTCGCAGGGTGAGCCCATGGCAGCCCTGTCCCGCATGGCCAACGGCGACCACCGGATCAGCATCGGCAAGGGCGACACCGTCATCCTGGCCTCCTCCCTGATCCCGGGCAACGAGAACGCGGTCTTCCGCGTCATCAACGGCCTGATGAAGCTCGGCGCGGACGTGGTGCACAAGGGCACCGCCAAGATCCACGTTTCCGGCCATGCCTCCGCCGGAGAGCTGCTCTACACGTACAACATCCTCAAGCCGAAGAACGCCATGCCCGTGCACGGCGAGACCCGGCACCTGATCGCCAACGGCAAGCTCGCCGCCCAGACCGGCGTCCCGGAGCAGAACATCATCCTTGCCGACGACGGCACCGTGGTGGACCTGGTGGACGGCAAGGCCCGCGTTGTTGGCGCCATCGAGTGCGGTTTCGTTTACGTGGACGGCTCCAGCGTCGGCGAGATCACCGACACTGACCTCAAGGACCGCAGGATCCTGGGTGAGGAAGGCTTCATCTCGGTGATCACCGTGGTGAACCGCAGCACCGGCACCATCGTCTCCGGTCCGGAGATCCACGCCCGCGGCTTCGCCGAAGACGACGCCGTGTTCGATGAGATCAAGCCCAAGATCAGCAAGGCGCTGGAAGAAGCCGTGACGTCCAACCGGGACCACACTGCCTACCAGCTGCAGCAGGTTGTCCGCCGCGTGGTGGGTACCTGGGTCAACCGCAGGCTGCGCCGCCGCCCGATGATCGTTCCGGTGGTCCTCGAAGCCTAGGCTCCCTGCCGATTCCTTCCCCGGATGCGTGCCGGTCCGGGGAAGGAAGAGCGCCCGTTTGGCGCGTATATTCGGGGATTTGTCCCCGCTGTCCGGTAGCGTGGCACCTATGGCGACTCGTACTTCCCCTGCCGCGCGCGGCAGTTCCTCCAGCCGGACTCCAGCCCGCGGCGGCGGGAAGTCCGCGCAGCGCGGGAAGTCTTCCAGCCGCCCCGCCGCCAAGGTCCAGCCCGAGGAAACGCTGCCGCTTCCCCTGCGGGCCATTGAGGGCGCCTGGATGGGCGTCGCCCGCATCGTTGGCGCCGGAGTCCGCAAGCTGGGCACCGACGTCGTCCCGGACCGTGAGATCCGCCGGGACGGAACCGGCTTCTTCCTCATCCTCACCGCGCTCCTCGTCGCCACCGTTGAGTGGTGGGCGCTGCGCGGCCCCGTGGCAGACATCATCCACGCCGGCGCCGCAGGCACCTTCGGCTGGATGGCCGTGGTACTGCCCTTTATGCTCCTGACCGCCTCCGTGCGGCTGTTCCGGTACCCCGAACGGCACCGCGCCAACGGCCGCATCAGCATCGGCCTGACCATCATGCTGTGCTCCGGTGCCGGCATCACACACCTGATCGGCGGTGCCCCCGCCCTCTCCGACGGGTTCGACCGGCTCTGGGTCTCCGGAGGCATCGTCGGTTTCCTGGTCGCCGGACCGCTCTCAGCTGCCATCACCGCCTGGCCGGTCATTATCCTGCTTTCCCTGCTGGTCTTTATCTCCGTCCTGATCGTCACCGCCACGCCGTTCCGGCATATTCCGCTGCGCCTGCGCGCCCTGTATGAGCACCTTATGGGACAGGACCTGGCCGCAGACGATCCCGAGGCGCACGACCAGAGCTACCTCTACGCCACGGACCGCCCGGCGAAGCAGAAGAAGGAACGCCGCTTCGGCCGTGCCCGCAAGGAAGCCGCAGAGGAACACAGCGACGGGTTCGCCGGAGACGAAGCGTTCGAAGCGGCGCTGCTGCGGGACGAGGAAGAGCGCCAGGAAGCTGCTGCCGCCGCCGAGCCGCAGGTCCCGCCGGGCGTACGCCGGCCCACCAAGTCCGAGCTGGCCACCCAGAAACTGCGCCGCGACCAGGGCCTGGAAGACGCCGAGCCGCCCACCGAAGCGATTTCCCTGGTTCCCGAGGCAGCAGCCTCCCTCGTGGCCGCGCCGCCCGTTCCTCCGGTCCCGTCCCGCCCCGTGGCCCACGTTCCGCCGTCGGCCCCCATTCCGCAGCGCACCGAACAGCTGCAGCTCTCCGGAGACGTCACCTATACGCTGCCGCCCTCGGAATTCCTGCCTTCCGGGCCGCCCGCCAAGGAGCGTTCCGAAGCCAATGACACCGTAGTCGCGGCCCTGACCCGCACCCTGGAGCAGTTCAACGTCGATGCCAAGGTCACCGGCTTCTCCCGTGGTCCGACGGTTACCCGATACGAGATTGAACTCGGCGAAGGCACCAAGGTGGAGCGCGTCACGGCGCTGTCCAAGAACATTTCCTACGCCGTCGCCAGCTCCGACGTGCGCATCCTCTCGCCGATCCCGGGCAAGTCCGCCATCGGCATCGAGATCCCGAACGCGGACAAGGAAGTCGTTGCCCTCGGTGACGTGCTGCGTTCCAACGCCGCCCGCAAGACCGAGCACCCCATGGTCATGGGCGTGGGCAAGGACGTCGAGGGCGGATTCGTCGTCGCGAACCTGGCCAAGATGCCCCACCTGCTCGTAGCCGGCGCCACCGGTGCCGGCAAGTCCTCGTTCGTGAACTCCATGATCACCTCGATCCTGATGCGCTCCACCCCGGACGAGGTCCGTATGGTCATGGTGGACCCCAAGCGCGTGGAGCTGACTGCCTATGAGGGTGTTCCGCACCTGATCACCCCCATCATCACCAACCCGAAAAAGGCCGCCGAGGCGCTCCAGTGGGTGGTCCGCGAAATGGACACCCGCTACGACGACCTGGCGAACTTCGGCTACAAGCACATCGATGACTTCAACAAGGCCGTCCGCAACGGCAAGGTCGTGCCGCCGGCGGGTTCCAAGCGTGTTCTGAAGCCTTACCCGTACCTGCTGGTGATCGTGGACGAGCTCGCCGACCTGATGATGGTTGCCCCGAGGGACGTCGAAGATTCGATCGTGCGCATCACGCAGCTGGCCCGCGCCGCCGGCATCCACCTGGTGCTGGCCACGCAGCGTCCCTCCGTCGACGTCGTCACCGGTCTGATCAAGGCCAACGTGCCCTCCCGCATGGCCTTCGCTACCTCCTCCGTGACGGACTCCCGCGTGGTCCTGGACCAGCCGGGTGCCGAGAAACTGCTGGGCCAGGGCGATGCGCTGTTCCTGCCGATGGGGTCCAACAAGCCCATCCGTGTCCAGGGCGCCTGGGTCACGGAATCGGAGATCCACCGGGTGGTGGAGCACGTCAAGAACCAGCTGCAGGCCACTTACCGCGAGGACGTCACGGTCACGGCGCCGAAGAAGCAGATCGACGACGACATCGGAGACGACCTCGACGTGCTGCTGCAGGCCACGGAACTGGTCGTCACCACGCAGTTCGGCTCCACCTCCATGCTCCAGCGCAAACTGCGGGTCGGGTTCGCCAAGGCCGGACGCCTGATGGACCTGCTCGAATCCCGCGGCGTGGTGGGCCCGTCCGAAGGCTCAAAGGCCCGCGACGTGCTGGTCAAGCCGGACGATCTGGCGGCAACCCTCGCCGCCATTCAGGGCGGGGAACCGCTGGGGGGACCGGATGCAGCGGAGGCAGCCGCGCTGGCGGATAACGCCAACGTGAACCACGGGTTCGACGCCGGGGGACCGGTGGACCTGGTGGCCCAGGACCTCGACTCACGGCCGCAGGCGCAGGATTATTACGATGGCGCTGAGGGATCCGGCGAGGATGGCGACGGCTCAGAGGACGCGTGGAACCTCACCGGACGCTGAATCCGGTTACGCTGGTTTCGTGAGCAATTCTGGAACCGAACGGGTACCCACCCTCAATATCGCCAACGTCCTGACGGTCATCCGCATCGTCATGGTGCCCCTGTTTATCTGGTTTCTTGTGGCCGACGACGGCAGGGACGGACTCTTCCGCTGGCTGGCGGTGGCAACCTTCGCGGTCGCCATCTACACCGACAAGCTCGACGGCGACCTGGCCCGCAGCCGCGGACTGATCACCGACTTCGGCAAAATCGCCGATCCCATTGCGGACAAGCTGCTGATCGGCTCCGCACTGGTGATGCTCTCCATCCTGGGTGAGCTCTGGTGGTGGGTGACCATCGTGATCCTGGTCCGGGAAATCGGCATCACCGTGATGCGCTTTGTGGTGATCCGCTACGGGGTCATGGCAGCCTCGCGAGGCGGCAAGCTCAAGACCGTTATCCAGACCTTCGCGATCTTCCTGTTCCTGCTTCCGCTCACCTCCTGGCTGGGGGACTGGGCCTGGTGGATCAGCGCCACCGTGATGGCCGCCGCCGTCGTCGTCACCGTGGTGACCGGACTGGACTATGTTGTCCAGGCGGTCAAGCTGCGCGCCGGAGCCCGCGGGAATACGGGCCGCACCGCATGAGCACCGTCCCGGAACGGATCATCGGGAACGCCGCAGCGGCCGGAAAGCGGGTAGCCGCGGCCGAATCGCTGACCGCCGGGATGGTCGCTGCTGAGCTGGGCACCGTCGCCGGCGCGTCAGCAGTACTGCAGGGCGGCGTGGTGGCGTACCAGAACAGCGTTAAGGAGCAGGTTCTGGGCGTGGACGGAGCGCTGCTGGCCTCAGCCGGCTCGGTTGATGCCCGGGTTGCCGAGGAAATGGCCGCCGGCGTACGCACTCTCCTGAATGCAGATTTTGGGGTGTCCACCACCGGTGTTGCCGGCCCGGACCCCCACGACGGCAAGGCAGTCGGCACCGTCTTCATAGGTCTCGCCGGTCCTGGCGGCGCCACCTCGTATGAATTCCACTTTGACGGGGACCGCGCGTCGATTCGGTCCCAGGCGCGCGCCGCCGCCCTTGAGCTGCTTGCCGGTCAGCTGGAGCGGACCTGAATCCGGAAAACTTCCGGTCCGGAAGCTCCTAAAGCAGCCCGGGAACAAATCTGCAGGGGCGTCAGTTGTTAGTATCAGGAACCACCAAGGTTTCCGGTTTAGGATCGTAGACATTCCGCGGTTTCCACCGCGGACGGATCGATAAGGGAGCAGGACATACACATGGTAAAGCAACCCGTGTCCGTGAACGGCGTCATTCGCTGGCGGGATGTAGGGTTGGCGGAAGATGCACACCGGGAGCCTAAGGAGCGCAAGATGGTAGTTCTACGCCACGAGATTGGTGATGTACTCCGCGACGTACGCCAGCGCCAGGGCCGTACCCTGCGTGAGGTGTCGCACAGTGCCCGGGTTTCGCTCGGTTACCTGAGCGAAGTTGAGCGGGGCCAGAAGGAAGCTTCTTCTGAACTCCTGTCTTCAATCTGCAGTGCTCTCGATGTACCTCTGTCCCTGATGCTTCGTGAGGTCAGTGACCGTGTGGCCAGTGCCGAAGGCGTTTCCATTCCAGATACTGTCCCAACGGAGTTCTCGCGCGAGTTTGCCCGCGAACTCCCGGAGGACCTGGCTCGGGACCTGGCCCGCACGCCGTAACAACCTCGGGCAGCCGGCTCTTGCTGCCCGCCCCAAGACACACCAAAAGACCCCGCCCGCAGGCGGGGTCTTTTGTATGTCTTCCGGGCCGCATCATCTGCCTGCGCCGGGGACTTCGGAGGCGTTGAGCTTGTGGAGCAGCACGCTGAGCGTATGAATGTCTTCTTCATCCCAGGAAGAGAGCAGCGAACGGAAGTGCTTCTCCCGCGCCCGCTGGGTTGTGGCCAGCTGCTCGCTGCCGGATTCAGTGAGGCTGATGGTCTGCGCGCGCCCGTCTTCGGGATCAGCCTGCTTCCGGACAAGGCCCAGGGACTCCAGCATGACGATCTGCCGGCTCACCGAGGGCTTTCCGACGCCGATGGCAGCCGCCACATCCGTCAGGCGAAGCGGGCCGCGCCGCTGAAGCAGCACCAGCAGGCCATAGGCTGCGGGCTCAAGGTCAGGGTGCACCGCCCTGGCCACACGCTGGGAAGCAGCCCGCGCCCGGCGCCACAGGACGCTCAGCTCCTGCTCGAGGTTCTCGATGGCCTGGTTCGGAGCGGGAACGGTTGCCGGCGGCTTTTCGGTCATAGAGCCTATTCTAGGCGGCGCTGCCCAGGCGTCCGGGTCTTTCGCGCTGTGGGTGAACAGGCACTGCAGGGCGCAGTGGAGCGGTTACGCGTGAGAGGATTAATTGATGCGAATCAGTGATTTCTGGCGGCTTATGGACGACGAGTTCGGTTCTTCGTATTCCCGCGTGCTTGCAGCTGACCTGGTCCTGACCGGGCTTAACGGACGGACGGCGCTGCAGGCGCTGGAGAGCGGAACTGATCCGAGGCGCGTCTGGCTGGAGGTCTGCGAGATACAGGAAGTGCCGCCGGAGCGCAGGCTTGGCAGGGACGTCAAACCCAAAGAGGCCTAGACACGCGGGGAGCCCTATTCGAATATCTGTTCGGATCCGGATATGCTCCTACACAGGGGCAGCAACTGGTCCGCCCCGCTCCGGCTGTCCACACCGGCATCTGGCCGCCACGGCAATGTCAGTGCCGTCGCATACGGTTTTCAGTGAGCAACCGACAGTCGGCCCACGGGCCGGGAACAACAGCAACAGCCACAACAACAGAGGTGAAGAATGGCCGCTCCAGACCGCGCCAAAGCACTCGAAGCAGCACTGGCCCAGATCGACAAGCAGTTCGGCAAGGGCTCGATCATGCGGCTGGGCGACGAGACCCGCGCCCCGATCGAAACGATCTCCACCAGCTCCATCGCGCTGGACATCGCCCTGGGTATTGGCGGGCTTCCCCGCGGACGCGTCGTGGAGATCTACGGACCTGAATCCTCCGGTAAGACCACCGTGGCACTGCACGCCGTGGCGAACGCGCAGAAGAACGGCGGCATTGCGGCGTTCATCGATGCCGAACACGCACTGGACCCGGAGTACGCCAAGAAGCTGGGCGTCGACACCGACGCGCTGCTGGTTTCCCAGCCGGACACCGGTGAACAGGCACTGGAGATCATGGACATGCTGGTCGGCTCCGGCTCGCTGGACATTGTGGTCATCGACTCCGTGGCAGCCCTCGTTCCCCGCGCCGAAATCGAAGGCGAAATGGGCGACAGCCACGTGGGCCTGCAGGCACGCCTGATGAGCCAGGCCCTCCGAAAGATCACCGGACGCCTGAGCCAGACCAAGACCACTGCCATCTTCATCAACCAGCTGCGTGAGAAGATCGGTGTCTTCTTCGGCAGCCCGGAGACCACCACCGGCGGCAAGGCCCTGAAGTTCTACGCTTCGGTCCGCATCGACGTCCGCCGCATCGAGACGCTGAAGGAAGGTACCAACCCGGTTGGTAACCGTACCCGGGCGAAGATCGTCAAGAACAAGATGGCCCCGCCCTTCAAGCAGGCCGAGTTCGACATCATTTACGGGCAGGGCATTTCCCGTGAAGGCGGTCTGATCGACATGGGCGTGGAGCACGGCATCGTCAAAAAGTCCGGAGCCTGGTTTACCTACGACGGAGACCAGCTGGGTCAGGGTAAGG
The DNA here is from genome assembly GCF_049311025.1 of Arthrobacter sp. 3Tela_A. NCBI lineage: Bacteria > Bacillati > Actinomycetota > Actinomycetes > Micrococcales > Micrococcaceae > Arthrobacter > Arthrobacter sp. 3Tela_A. Next base: position 1,746 of record NZ_JAXIOM010000049.1, on the reverse strand, counting down.
AAAACTCCCGCCGCTTCCTCCGGGACAACCCGGAACTGGCAGACGAGATCGAACGGCGGCTGCGCGTCAAGCTCGGCGTTGACGCCCAGCCCGAAGAGCAGGCCCCTGAGGGCAAGGCCAGCGCGGCAGCGGCCGGCGCGTAGTCACCGCCAATGCAGCAGCGGCGCCGCAGCAGGCCGGGGGCGGAGGGCCAGGAAGGCCCCACCCCCGGCTCCGCGGCCGATTCAACGCCGGAGGCAGACCCCCACTCCGTTGCCCGCGCGATCATCCTGCGCCAGCTAACCAGTTCGGCAAAGAGCCGGAAACAGCTTGCCGACAAACTCGCGGAACGGGATGTACCGGAGGACGTCGCTGAGGCCGTGCTGGACCGGTTTGAAGAAGTGCAGCTGATCGACGACGCGGAGTTTGCCCGCATGTGGGTCCGGAGCCGGTCCCAGACCCGCTCTTTGGCACGGTCTGCGATCCGCAGGGAACTCGCCGGAAAGGGTATTGAGCCCGAACTGGCCGAAGAAGCCCTGGAGCAAATCAGCGCCGACGACGAAACCGAGGCAGCCAGGGATCTTGTGGAGCGGAAACTCCGCCGGGCTTCCGTTCCCGACGACGCCAAGGAACGGGACAAACTGGTCCGGCGGCTCGTTTCCATGCTCGCCCGCAAGGGCTATTCCCCCTCCCTGGGTTTCTCGGTGGTCAATGATGCCCTCGGCGCACGCCGGAACGGCGAAGCGTAACCGTCCAGACCCCAGCCCAAGGGCCCGGCAGCGGGTGCCGTATGCTGTCATCACTATGTTTACTGTGAGGCTGATGGGGCGGAAGTTGTGCACCCCTGCCCTGACTGCGGCCACCGCCGCCGGTGTGCTGACCGCCGCGTTGCTCGTCGGTGCACCGTCTGCTGCCGCCGATGAGTATCCGTCATGGGAAGACATCACGGCGGCGAAGACGAACGCGTCCGCCACCGAAGACCAGGTCCGGGAGCTCGAAGGGCACCTTGACCGCCTGTACGAGGAGGCAGGAACCCTCGGGAACGCTGCCGTATCGGCGTCCAGCCGCTATGAAGAACTCCGGTCCGAGCTGGAAGCCAGCGACGCGCGGCTGGCTGGCCTTACTGCCCAGCGCGCCGCAGCTGCAGCCCGCGCCGACGAGCTGCGAAGCCAGGTGGGAGCGCTGGCTGCCCAAACCTACAAGACGGGCGGGATGGACAGCGCAGTGCTGTTCCTCCTTGACGCTGAAGAAGGGGTCGCGCAGCTTGACCGGATCACCTCGCTGTCCCTGGTGACCGAGCGGACCTCGAGGCTCTTTGATGAAGCTGAAGCTGCCGAGCAGGCAGCGGCATCGCTGGAAGAAGCCGAGCTGGCCGAACGCGAGATCCGCGAAGACCTCGCCGCCTCAGCCCGGACCCAGTACGAGGACGCCCAGTCGGCCACAGCTGCGGCCGAGGAAGCCGTGCGCCGGCAGGAAGAACGCACAGCGGTTCTGGCCGCGCAGCTTGCTGAGCTTCGCGACACCAGCGCTGATGCGGAACTTGCCCGCCTGCAGGCCGACAGGTTGGAAGAGTCGGTCCGGCAGCAGGCTGAGGAAGCACAGCGGGCGGCTGAAAAAACGCGTCCGGACAAGTCTGAGGCAGTGATTAATCCCACAGTTCCCACGCGCCCCGCCACGCCGGAAACACCATCAGGTCCGGCTCCGGCGCCTGCTCCCGGTCCTTCGAATCCGCCCGTTGCAGCTCCCCAGCCCCCTGCTCCTGCGCCC
>NZ_JAXIOM010000048.1:0-33989 GCF_049311025.1 Arthrobacter sp. 3Tela_A | reverse complement strand
CTCAGGGGCCGGGGCAGGATCCGGAACCGGAGCGGGAGCGGGCGCCGGCACCGGAGCGGGGCCGGGGTCCGGCACTGCAGCGGCGCCCGGGGCAGGAACGGTCGCCGGGTGGTCAGGCGAATACTGGAAGAAATTCGCCACCGCGTACAATGCCTGGTCCCCATCTGCAAACGTCACACCAATTCCAAGCGTATTCAAATCCGGATCGCTGAGAATTGCATTATGCCCGGGAGAGTTTATCCACTGCTGCACAATTCCCTGCGCACTGTGATCTGAGCGTGAGGCGATAACCTCGCCTGCCTTGCTCCAGCCCGCCAGGTCCATCGAGCCGGCGTAATCCGGGTTGTGTTCGAACACCCCGGTGGAGGCCATCTGGTCCGACCAGCCTTGGGCGGTCTGGGAAACCACGGGATTGTACTGCACAGGTGCCAGTCCCTGGGCCGCGCGGAAAGCGTTTATCTCCGCGAATATCTCGGCCAGGACCTGCTCCTGCGAGGCTGCGGTGGCCCCAGGCTCCGTGGTCACGGCGGGAGCGAACGAGGGCGCCGCCACAGCAGCAGTGCCAACTCCACCGGCACCAATAACGGCCGAAAGGGTAACGACGCTAAGCGATTTCTTGGTTTTATTCACAGGATGAGACCTTTCGTAGGTTGCGGTCACTATGTGGCTCATCCCCCCGCTTTCACCGTACAAAAGACCGCCCCAAAATCACAATTCCAATTCGAATTCATGGAGTGGCAGCTATTGCCCTTCACAAGTTCAAAACCCGAATCTACAATTAGCTCGCCTAAAAACGGGGGTATGGGTTCGCTACCATCAGGCCCATGGAAGCCACCATCCGGGATGCAACATCCACAGATGCCCCAGGCTGTGCAGCCCTCGGGCATGACACTGCCCAATCCGGCCAGTGAAAGGCTGCATGCCGGACTGGGGTTCACGCCGGTGGGAGTGTTCCGCCGCGTCGGCTGGAAAAACGGCGCCTGGCAGGACGTCAGCTGGATGCAGCTGGACCTTGCCGGCTGGGCCGGAGAAGGGACGGGAGAAGCGCCCTAAGCCACTTCCATCCGCTCCAGCACAAACACCGGAATCTCACGGTCGGTCCTGGCCTGGTAATCGGCGTAGGGCGGGTAGGCCTCGACAGCTCGCTCCCACCACTCAGCCTTCTCTTCACCAGTGATCTCGCGGGCCTGCATGTCCCACTTCTGCGGGCCGTCCTGCAGCTCCACATGCGGATGGGCCTTGATGTTGAAGTACCAGACGGGATGCTTCGGAGCGCCGCCCATGGACGCAACCACCGCGTAATCGCCGTCGTGCTCCACCCGCATCAGCGGAGTTTTACGCAGCTTTCCGCTCTTGGCGCCCTTGGTGGTCAGCAGGATCACCGGGCGTCCGTTCAGGGTGCTGCCGCGGGTGCCGCCGGAGGACTCGATTTCCTCGGCCTGGTCGCGGGAGCGCTTGGAGGTGCTGGGGGCATATTCACCGGTTAGAGGCATGCGTCCCAGTTAACACCCAAGTCCGGACGGCGCACCACCCCGGATCTCAGGAAGCGGAGGGAGCCGCCGGTGGCGTGAAGATCCACGGTTCCCGCGGTAGCCGGCCCGGATCGAAAACCTCCAGCGCTTCAGGGAGGGTGCCGGGAAGCCCGAGCGAGCCCAGGATCATCGCCGCTGCCTCCGGTGCGGAAATCCCCAGGTCCGCCAGCGCGCCCAGGGTGACGGCGCCGTCGCGCTTGGCCAGCCGCTTGCCGCTCTCAGAGAGGACCAGCGGCACGTGGACGTACTCGACCGGCGGCAGCCCGAGCAGGGACGCAAGGTAGGCCTGCCGGGGTGTGGAGGAGAGGAGATCGTCCCCGCGCACCACCTGGTCGATGCCCTGGGCCGCATCGTCGACGACGACGGCCAGGTTGTAGGGCGGAACACCGTCGTTGCGCAGCAGCACCAGGTCATCCACCACTCCGGTGTACGGACCGTGCAGCACATCGTGGACCGTGTACTCCTGCACATCAGCGCGCAGCCGCAGGGCAGGCGGACGTTCGTGTCGGCGTCGTTCGCGTTCAGCCTCGGAGAGGTTGCGGCAGGTTCCCGGGTAGGCACCGGGGGGAGAATGCGGGGCCCGCGGGGCATCGGAGATCTCCGCACGGGTGCAGAAGCACTCGTAGACTCTGCCTTCGGCCCGGAGCTTGGCGATGGCATCGAGGTACACGGCAGTGCGGTCGGACTGGCGGATGACCTCGCCGTCCCAGTCCAGGCCGACGGCGGCAAGATCGCGCAGCTGAACTGCCTCGGCGCCGGCGCGGGCACGGTCCAGGTCCTCTACCCGGAGGATGAACCGGCGGCCGCTGCTGCGGGCGAACAGCCAGGCCAGCAGCGCCGTCCGCAGATTGCCGACGTGCAGTTCGCCGGACGGGCTGGGAGCGAACCGGCCGGCGCCGGCGGGAGAAGCAGAAAGAGGAAGCACGCCTTCCAGCCTACAAACTCCGCAGCACATCAGTTCACCGGGCACTAGACTGGCGGGCACCACCGGCAGACAGCCTCCCCGAAGGAGACCGAACCATGCCCGACTACGGCCGCGACCTGCTCTTCGGAGCCTTCATCACCCCGGTAGCCGCGCCCGCCCAGCAGGCTGTGGAACTGGCCGTCACTGCCGAAACGGCGGGACTGGACCTGGCAGCGTTCCAGGACCACCCGTACCAGCCGCGGTTCCTGGACACCTGGACGCTGATGTCCTATGCCGCCGCACGCACCAGCAGGATCCGCCTGCTGCCGGACGTGCTGAACCTGCCGCTGCGCCAGCCCGTGGTGGTGGCCCGCAGCGCCGCAAGCCTGGACCTGCTCAGCGGCGGACGGCTGGAGCTGGGGCTGGGGACGGGAGCTTTCTGGGACGCGATCGTTGCTGCCGGCGGTCAGCGGCTCTCCCCGGGGGACGCGGTGACGGGCCTGGAGGAGGCGATCCGGATCATCCGCGGTGTCTGGGATACCGACGAGACCGCCCCGCTTCGGGTGGAGGGAAAGATCCACCAGGTGCGCGGCGCCAAGCGCGGTCCGGCTCCGGCGCACGACGTCGGTATCTGGCTGGGTGCCTACAAGCCGCGCATGCTGCGGCTCACCGGCGCGGCGGCGGACGGCTGGCTGCCCTCGCTGGGCTATCTGCGCGGCGGACCCGCGGATCTGGTTCCCCTGAACGCAGCAATTGACGACGGCGCCGCCTCCGCTGGCCGGGACCCGGCGTCCGTGCGCCGGCTGCTGAACATCAGCGGCTCCTTCGAGCCCGCGGGCAGGGGACTGCTGCAGGGACCCCCGGCACAGTGGGCAGAGCAGCTGGCCGAAATGGCAGTCGAGTACGGGATCTCCGGGTTCATTCTGGCCTCCGATGACGCGGCCAGCATTACCCGGTTCGGTGCGGAGGTGGCACCAGCTGTGCGGGACCTGGTGGCGGACGCCCGCTCATCCCGGACCGCCTGAGTCCGCGGGCCTTCCGCACCTGAACACGGCACCCTAATGTGGGGAAATGACATCGGAGCTGCTGTTGCCCGCCCTGAACGCCGCCCGGAAGGGCAAGGAAGAGGGAGGAATCCCCATAGGCGCCGCCCTGTTCATCGACGGCACCATTGTGGCTACCGGGCACAACCGCCGCCAGCAGCTGGGAAGCGTCATCCGGCACGCAGAGATGGACTGCCTCGAACATGCGGGCAGGCTTCCGGCGGGCTCCTATTCGCGGGCCACCATGGTGACCACGCTGTCCCCGTGCGAGATGTGCACCGGAGCGATCCTCCTCTACCGGATTCCGCGCGTCATCATCGGGGAGAACCGCAGCTACCGCGGGGCCGAGGACCTGCTGCGCCAGCGCGGGGTGCAGGTGGACGTGCTGGACGATCCGGCCTGCGTACTGCTGATGGAAGAGTTCATGACCGACTACCCCTCGCTCTGGAATGAGGACATCGGCGTGCTCTAACCAGGGCACGCGGCCGATTCTGCCCGCCGTTTCCTTGCCTGTTCCGCCACCGTCATGAAGGATGGCCGCAGCGGGGGCGAAGAACTGCAACGGCGCAGGAAGGATCGGAACAACGCATGCGAAAACTCACAACCTTGGGGATGGCCGTGACGCTGGCCCTGGTGGCAGCACCAGCCACCGCCACTGCGGCAGAACCAGTAACCGAACTGGGCGGAACACTCGCCAACGGAGCCACCTGGGCCGCTGAAGTGCCTGCGGACTGGAACGGAAAACTCGTGCTCTACAGCCACGGCTTCCGCCCCGGACCGGACAATCCGGCGTGGGATCCGGGCTTCGACTCGACCGCGCAGGCCCTGACCGACCGCGGCTTCGCGGTAGCGGCGTCGTCGTACGCCACTGCCGGGTGGGCGCTGGGCACCGCGGTGCAGGACCAGCTGGACACCCTGGCCGCGTTTTCAGCCGAAGCCGGGGAGCCCGAGCGGACCATCGCTTTCGGCACGTCAATGGGTGGGCTCGTGAGCAGCCTGATCGCAGAGACGCCATACAGCGGGGTGGACGGTGCGGTGAGCACCTGCGGGCTGCTGGGCGGCGGCATCAACCTGAACAACTACCAGCTGGACGGGGTGCACGCGCTCGCCGAGTTGCTGCTGCCGGGTCAGGACCTGCAGCTGACCGGCTTCCGCACGCCGGAAGAGGCCGGCGTGACCATCGCGGCTCTGATGCAGGCCGTCCAGCAGGCGCAAACTACTCCGGAAGGACGGGCGCGGCTCGCGCTGGCCTCGGCCCTGATGAACACTCCCACCTGGTTCAGCGGGGACACCGCTCCAGGATCCCGGGACTACGCCGCGCAGCAGGAAGCGCAGTACAACTGGCTGCTGCAGACCATTCCGTTTGTGGTCGGCTCCCGGGTTTCGATTGTCACCGCGGCAGACGGGGACAGCGGCTGGAACAAGGGTGTGGACTACCGGGCGCTGCTGCAGCGCTCGGCCCAGCGGCAGCAGGTGGACGCGCTCTACCGGGCAGCCGGGCTTGAGCTGAACCGGGACCTGCGTACCCTGACCTCGTCGGCGGACATCGAACCGGACGAAGAGGCGCTGGAGTGGATGGACCGCACCTCCACACCCCAGGGAGACCTGCAGATCCCGGTGCTCACCATGCACACCCTGGCGGACATCCTGGCGCCGGTGGAATACATGGAGGAATATGAGGAAACCGTCCGGGAAGCGCGGGCGACGCCGCTGCTGCGGCAGTCGTTCATCGAGCGCACCGGGCACTGTACCTTTACGGACGCCGAGCGTGTGGCGGCTGTGCTGGCCATGGACCAGCGGCTGGAAACCGGGCGTTGGGCCAACATCGCCGAGCCGCGGCAGCTGGACCGGCTTGCTGAATCGCTGGGGCTTGGCGAGGCTGACTTCATCAAATACCGTCCGGCTGAGTTCGTAAACGACCGCAGCTGGAACCCGGACACCGGACACGGTCCCGGCAAAGGTCACGGGCCCGGCAATGGTCACGAACACGGTCCCGGCAAGGGGAACGGAAACGCGCCCGGCAAGGGCCGCTGATCCCGGGGTCTGATCCGGGGTCTGACTCCGGCCAGACCGGTGGAGGTTTCTGCCTAGGCCCCGGCGCGAACGGACGCGGCCACTTCGCTGACCTGACCATTCCACGGTGTGCCGTGGCCGGGTAGGACCCACTCCACGTCCGTCAGCCGGGTGAGCCGATCAAGCGTTTCCAGCGCCTGGGCAGGATCGTCCGTGAAGGGTGACGGCTGCAGCCCGGTCCGGCCCGAGAGCACATTGCGGGTGGTGAGGGCATCTCCGACGAACAGTGCTTTCACCCCCGGAACGTGGACTGCCACGCTGCCGGGGGAGTGGCCGGGAAGTCCGATGATGCGCGGCGAGCCGGGAAGGTCCAGCACGTCCCCGTCCGCGACCGGAACGACGTCGGTGAGGTAGCTGGTGCGCCAGCCCTGCTTGCGCAGTGAATAGGCGAGGAACCGTGCCAGGGGCCCGGGGCGCATGCCGCCCGCCGAGCCCGGAGCCGGCTTGTAGCGCTGGGTTCCAAGTGCCCGCGCTGCATCCGCACCGTGGATGTACACCGGCACACCGGTTTGCAGGCGGAGCCGCTCGGCGAAACCGATGTGGTCCGTATCGCCGTGGGTCAGGACAACGCCGCGGATGTCGTCCAGCGTCCGTCCGATGGCGGCCAGCTCGTGTTCCAGGTCCCGCCAGTGCCCGGCGAGGCCGGCGTCGACGACGGTGATGCCGTCGTCGGTCACCACCAGATAGGCGGCGACGATGTCATTGCCGATCCGGTGCACTTGAGGTGTGAGTTTCATGCTGGCTCCTCTGGTTTGCCGGCGCGTCCGGCTTCCATGGCTAACCTAATTAGCTATGATGGCTAATGTCAATAGCCAGCGATTTCCAGGAGAACCCATGCCGACGCCGCAGCGCACGTCCCTGGAGGCCATCGTCGCAGCAGGGCGCACAGCCCTGGAAGACGGCGGCCCCGAGCACGTCACCATGAACGCCGTAGCGGACCGCGTCGGCGTCCGGGCCCCCTCGCTCTACAAGCGGGTCAAGGACCGCGAGGCGCTGCTGGGTATGATTGCGTCGGCCACGCTGGAGGACCTGCGGGAACGGCTGCAGGGCCAGGACTCCCTGGCCGGCCTGGCCCGCACCTACCGGACCTTTGCGCATGAACACCCCGAGGGATTCCGGCTGATCCAGACCCGCACGGCTTCCGCGGAGGACCTGGCAAGAGCCAGTGAGCCGGTGCTGGCCGCGGCGCGGAAGGCCGTGGGAGAAACCGATGCCCTGGAAGCTGCACGGTTCATGACAGCCTGGCTGACCGGGTTCATCACCATGGAACTCGCCGGCGCCTTCCGGTTGGGCGGGGATCTGGACTGGGCTTTCGAGTACGGAATCGAGCGGGTCGCAGCTGCCATGGAAGGCTGATGCGGCTCCGCCCGCTCCCGTAAACGGCCCTAGATCCCCTCACCCAGCTGCGGGCGCGCGCTGTACGGAATCAGCGGGTGTTCGGCCCGGGCCTTGATCTGCTGCACCACCCACGAGTTGCCGTCCGGATCCGAGAAGCCGAACAGGGTGCCGCCGTCGCGCTCATCCATCACCGCGACGTCGCCGGCCTCCACACCCCGGGACAGCAGTTCCTCGCGGGCGGCATGGGCATCCGGAACCACCAGCTGCAGCCCCTTGAGAGACCCGGGCTCCATCTGCTCCTCACCCGGCAGGCTGCCGATGACGATCGAGCAGCCGGAACCCGGCGGAGTGAGCTGGGCGAAAGCCATGTGGTCGTTGACGGTGTGATGGTCCAGGTCGAAGCCAACCTGGTCGGAGTAGAACGCGATGCTGCGGTCCAGGTCGCTGACCGGTACGCGGATGACTTCCAGGGTCCAATCCATGTTTTCCTCCAAAGATGAGCGTCAGGCCGTGGCGAACGCGAGCAGCTGCTCGAGCTTGTCGTAGCCGGAGGCCATGCCGGATTCCATACCCGAGGAGACGAAGTTATCCCGGGTCTGGACCGATGGGTAGACCGAGTGACCGCTTAGTTTGGACCGGCCGCCGGGCAGATCCTCGAACCGGAGGAAATCCAGGCTCGCCTGGTCCGGATAGCCCTCGTATTCGAAGGTCTGCAGGATGAATTCCCCGGGCCGGATGTTGTGGAAGACGCCGCGGAAGGCGTACTCGCCGCCGTCGTCGTCGTTTTGGACAAACCGGTAGGAACCGCCCGGAGTGGCCTCGAACGCATCGATCCGGGTTTCAAGTTCATCTGGCCCCACCCACTGGGCGTAGGAGTCCGCAGTGACGTGGGCGCGGAAGACGTCGAGCGCCGGGTAGTCGAACTCACGGGTGTAATCGATGTACGGGGCACCGTCGGGAAGGGAGACTTCCAGTGCGTTCGTCATGATGCCTCCTGCGGAACATCGGTCCGGCCGGCGAGCAGCTCCTCGAGCCGGGAGTACGAGTCAGTCATGCCCTCCTCCATGCCGGAGGCTGCCATGCCGTCGCGTGCCTCCTGCGTGGGGTAGACAGAGTGCACCGTGATGCGGGTGCGCCCGTCGCCCAGATCTTCGAAGGTGTTGAATTCAAGACTGACGACGTCGGGATAACCAGAGAATTCGAAAGTCTGGATCGCGAACTCGTTCTCCCGGACGGTGTGGAAGATGCCGGTGAAGTCGTACGGGATACCCTCGGGGCCGGTGTGCGTGTACTTGTACGTTCCGCCGGTGGTGAAGTCGTAGTGGTCCATTTCCATCTTCATGCCGCGCGGACCGAGCCACTGGCTGACCAGGTCGGGATCAGCGTGGGCACGGAACACGTCCGCCACGGGAAAGTCGATCTCGCGTGAATAGTCGATGAAGGGGACGCCGTCGGGAACGGATAGCTGCAGTGCGTTGGTCATTGTTCTTAGTCCTTTGCCTGCCGGCCGCGCTCGGCGGCCTGTTGGTGGAGCACAGCATCAAGGCTGCGGAACTGCCCTTCCATGACCAGGCGGTACCGGTCGATCCAGGCGGTCAGTGCCTCCAGCCGTGCGGGGTTCAGGTGGACGGGCCGGCGCTGTGCGTCACGGGTTCGCGTGACCAGCTGCGCCTGCTCGAGGACCTGGATGTGCTTCGAAACCGCCTGCTTGCTGATTTCGAAGGGTTCGGCGAGTTCGTTGACCGTGGCAGGGCCCCTGGAAAGCCGGGCGATGATCCGCCGCCGTGCCGGATCGGCCAGGGCCAGAAAGGCCCGGTCGAGCAGGACGTCTTCTGGGGCTTCGGCCATGTTCGTGCCAACGTTCGCGTCGCTTGAATCCAACCTGTTTGTTGATCAACCTTGCGGTTGATTACGCACGAACATACGCCTGCAGGACCCGCCCGGCAAGAGGATGGGCAAAGAAGTTTTGAGCTGCTTTTCCCCACCCGGACGGCAGCATGGATCGGTGCCGGAGCCGGAGTGGTGCTGCTCCTTGGAGTGCTGCTCCTGCGGCTCGCGGGTTTGTGACAGCGGTTCTTTCCTGCTCAGACAGCGGCGCGGCTACGCTGGCCGCATGCTTACCGATGAACGAATCGACCCGCCCGATGCTGCTGACGAGCGCGAAACCCTGAACGGATTCCTGGACTACCTGCGCGCCAGCATTGTCTACAAGGCCCAGGGACTCAGCGACGCCGACGCCGCCCGGCAGGTTCTGCCCTCTCTCCTGACGGTGTCCGGTCTGCTCCGCCACCTTGCCGACGTCGAACGCTGGTGGTTCCGGGCGCAGCTGGACGGTCAGACCGGCATCCCTACGCGCTGGAGCGGGGATGATCCGGACGCCGAATTCCGGGTCACTGCCCAGGACAGCCTCGCCGAGATCATTGCCGACTACCAGGCGGCCTGCGCCGAGTCCCGCGAAGTTGCCGGGCGCTACGGGCTGGATGACATGTGCAAGGCCGATCACAGCGCCGCCCACAACCTGCGCTGGGTGCTGGTGCACATGGTTGAGGAGACCGGGCGGCACTGCGGGCACCTGGACATCGTCCGCGAACTGCTCGACGGCGTCACGGGGGAGTAGCGGTCCGCTCCGGCGGGCGGGGCGGACCACGATGGTTGACACCTTCAACGACCACTCGCTGACCTGTCCCGACCGCTGAATGTGATGTTTGACACAGTTGTATGCGTCGATGAGACTGGCTGTCGCGGACCCCGGTTAGAAACCCTAACCGGGTCCCTGCAGGTCACCGGACTTGCCCGCGAAATAAAGAGGAAGGACGACAACGATGTTGCAGACCCTCTCCCGGCCGCTCAGCCGCTTTGTAGAGAGATGGCTTCCAGGCTCTTTCATCCTGGCGGTGATCCTGACGGCAATAGTCGCCGTCATGGCGTTGACTATGACAGACGTCGCTCCCGACAAGCTGGTGCTGGGCTGGGGTGAAGGGCTGACCGGACTGCTCTCGTTCATGACCCAGGTAGCGCTGGTCCTCCTGCTTGGCTTCACCCTCGCCAACACCCGGCCGGTACACCGGCTGCTGGTCCGCGTAGCCTCGGTGCCGCAAACGCCCCGGCAGGCTTACGGGTTCGTCACCATCATCGCGGGTATCGCATCGCTCATCAGCTTCGGCCTGGGACTGATTGTCGGCGGCGTCATGGCCCTCGAAGTGGCACGCGCTGCCCGGAACCGCGGAATCAAGCTCCACTACCCGCTGCTCGTGGCCTCTGCCTACAGCGGATTCGTAGTCTGGCACATGGGTTACTCCGGTTCAGGACCGCTGAACGCTGCCACCGAGGGAGGCGCTTACGCTACGCTCCCCGGCGGTCTCGTGGACATCACCGAGACCACGTTCTCCAGCTGGAACATGATCGCTGCTGTGGTCACGCTGGTGGCCGTTGCCGGTGCCATGATGCTGCTGGCGCCGAAGCAGCCCGAATTGGTGGTCGCCGCCCCCGACGACGTCTTTGCCGAGGGCGACGCAGCGGAGGCTGAGAAGGCCAAGCCTGCCTCGGCCGCCCGCCGGAGGAGCCGGAAAACCGGCCCGGGCGCAGCGGCCGCGACGGAGGAAGGAACCCGCAAAACTCCGGCCGAACGACTTGAAAACCTCCGGGTCTTCACCCTGGCGCTGGGCGTGATGCTGGGCATTTACCTTGTGCTCCACTTCGGAAACAACGGCTTCGCCCTGACCCTGGACATCGTCAACTGGACTTTCCTGTGCCTGATCATGCTCCTGGTCGGCAACGCCCGCGAACTGGCAGATCTCATCGCCCGCGGCGGCCGCACTGTGGGCGAGGTGCTCCTGCAGTACCCGCTCTACGCGGGGATCATCGGCATGATGAGCGTCAGTGGACTCGTGGACATCATCAGTGAGTTCTTCATCAACATCTCCTCGCCGGCGACCCTGGGCCTGTGGACATTCCTCGCCGCGGGGCTGCTCAACATGTTCATCCCCTCCGGCGGCGGCCAGTTCGCCGTGATGGCACCGCTGTTCGCCAACGCCGCAGACGCACTGCAGGTCGACCAGTCCGTGGTGATCATGGCGATCTCCTACGGTGACCAGTGGACGAACATGATCCAGCCGTTCTGGGCTATCCCGCTTCTGGCCGTGGCAGGGCTAAAGATCCGCGAAATCCTGGGCTACACGTTCGTGACCCTGGTCCTGAGCGGCATTATCTTCGCGGGGACACTGCTCCTCGTCGGCGCGGGTTAGACGGGATCACCCGCCCGCCAGCGTATCGACGGCGCCGCCGGCAACTCCGGACTGGAAGTCCCCGCAGGGTGAATGTCAGAGGCAGGTTGTAACGTTGGCCGGGCAGGACAAGGAATGTCCTGCGGCGGCCTCACAAGCTGCCGGACATCGCATCCTATGGGGGATATGTAATGGAAAACCAAACTTACTCGCCGGCCCCGGCAACGCTGCCGGCCCCGCCCGCAAAGCCCGGGAAGGGCCTGGCTGTCACCGCGCTGGTCCTCGGCATCGTCGCCCTGGCGCTGTGCTGGGTTCCCGTGCTCAATAACGTGTTCCTGTTCGTTGGCCTTGCGGGGCTGGGTTTCGGCATCGCTGCACTGGTGGTGGCGTCGAAGCGCCGGGCGCCCAAAGGGATGCCTATTGCCGGTCTGATTCTCAGCGTCCTTTCGATCATCGGTGTCTTCGCCACCCAGGCACTGTACACAGCTGCCATCGACTCGGTTGTAGAAAGCATTGAAGACAGTTCAGACGGCGTCGTTGCCGCTCCTGAGGCCGAACAGCAGGAAGCAGCCGCAGAATCCCTGGCACTTGGCAGCTCGGCTGAGGTTGGCGAGTACACAGTGACCGTCACGGGAGTGAACCTGAACGGCAACGATCAGGTCATGGCCGCAAACCAGTTCAACGAGCCGCCCGCAGGCCAGTACGTCCTGGTCGACCTCGCGGTTGTCTACAACGGATCTGAAGAGGGCGATCCCTGGATCGATCTCACTACGGAGTTCGCCGGTTCCGATGCCCGGCAGTACTCGAGTTCCACCTGCACGGCGGTCTCACCCAACCCGGCTCACGAAGTTCCTACGCTGACCAACGGTGGTGCAGGCAACTTCACCGTGTGCTTTGACGTACCCGTCGAGGCGATGACCGATGCAAAGATTCTGGTGGAAAGTTTGTTCTCGCTTCGGGACGACCGCGTGTACTGGGCTGCGCAGTAACTCATACGGTGACCGGTGCCCCACGTGCCTGGAATGACAGGGCGCGAGGGGCACTGGACACGAGCGATATACAGGGTTAACGCGCGGCGAGAACGTCTCGCGCGCCGCCGGCTTCGGCCCAGCTGTGCGGACCGTTGGTGAACGCACCCCGGTAGGCGGCAGCCGGGTGCCGCTCGTTGAGCTGCGGTGCGCCAAAGAGCTTCTGCCGCAGCGGGCCTTCGGCGTATTCGGTCTGCGCCAGGCCGCGGTCCCGGAGTACCGGCAGAACCTTGTCCGCGAACTCCTCGAATGATCCGGGGATTACCCAGTTCATGACGTTGATGCCGTCCACCCCCGCCGCCTGCCACAGCTCGATGGCGTCGGCGATCTGCGCCGGCGTGCCCACGATGCGGCTGGCACGGGTCTGCCGGCCGGCGATGTCACCGACCACAGGCTCGCGGTCGGTGATCGACTTGGAGATCCATTCGACGAAACCCTTGCTGGTGTTCGAATCCACCTGGGCGAGCGGCGTTTCCGGCGGATACACCCGCCCGGACTTGTCCACGATCGCCGCGTGCGCCGCGTACCCGTCCACGCTGGCATAGCGGTCATATTCCTCGGCTTTTTCCCGTGCCTCCGCTTCGGTGTCCCCGATGACAAAGGACAGTCCCTGGAAGAACTTGATGTCCTCAGCCCGGCGTCCGTACTCCACTGCCTGCCGGCGGGTGTCGGCGATCTGTGCGGCAACGGTCTGCGGTGTCGGGGAACCCAGGAACACGGCTTCAGCGTTCCGGGCGGCAAAGGCACGGCCCGACGCCGAGGACCCGGCCTGGAACAGCAGCGGAGTCCGCTGTGGGGACGGGGAAGGCAGATGGGGTCCCTCCACCCGGTAACGCGCTCCCTGATGGTAGATCTTATGGACCCGGGCCGGGTCCGAATACAGGCCGCGTTTCCGGTCCTTCAGCAGCGCGCCGTCGTCCCAGGATCCCTCCCACAGCTTGTACGCCACGTCCACGTATTCCTGGGCCCACTCATACCGTTCCGCATGGTCCACAAGCTGCGGAAGGCCGAAGTTCCGGGACCCGTTGTCGCCGATCCCGGTAACGATGTTCCACGCCACACGGCCGCCGGAGATGTGGTCCAGGGTGGACACCTGCCGGGCGAAGTTGAACGGGTGGTTCTGCATCACGTTGGACGTCAGCGCCAGGCCGAGGTGCTTGGTTTTAACGGCAAGGGCACCGAGCAGCACGGTTGGATCATTGCTGGGAATCTGCAGGCCCTCACGCAGGTAGACATCAAAGTCCGCGTCGGCGTCGCCGTACAGTCCCGTCACATCCGCGAAGAACATGGCATCAAACTTGGCGGCCTCCAGCGTCTGGGCCAGCCCAATCCAGGTCTCGACGTCGTTGAATTCAACCTGCCCGGCGTCCGGGCGGCGCCACTGGCCGTGGTGGATGTGTGAAGCGGTGTTCATGACGAACGCGTTGAAGTGCAGCGGCTTGCTCATGGGATTCCTTCGGGGCAATGGTCGGGGCGGTAAGCGTGCACCGATGATGGCAGGCGCCGCAGTACGGACCGCAGGAACGTGACGCCGTGCTCCAGAGTGTGGCGCCCCGGGTCGAAACATTTCGTCCGCTGCGCAACGGAACGAAGCGCGGTGACACAACCTTGGTGCCCGGCGGGGCGCTGAGCTGAACTGGGGCCAGTTCATGCCGGATGACCCGGTTCAGCAGCTCTTCCAAGGAGAAATCATGGCTTCCACCTTCCACACCGTCCGGCGGACCACCGGAAAAGCAGCAGCGGCCGCAGCTGCGGCAGCCCTGCTCCTAAGCGGATGCGGTGCGGGTTCCGGCACGGAGGCGGCAGGAACCGGCTCCGGCGAACGGGTGGAGGGCGGCACCATCCGCTACGCCCATCTCCAGGAGGCACCGTGCATCTACGGCGGCTGGGTACAACAGGCGTACCTGTCCCGCCAGGTCCTGGATTCGCTGGTCTCCCAGACTGAAGACGGCAGCATCGTGCCCTGGCTGGCAGAACAGTGGAGCGTCAGCGAGGACCAGCTGACCTGGACGTTCACCTTGAAGGAGAATGTGGCGTTCACGGACGGCACACCCCTGGACGCCGCCGCGGTGGCCGCGAACTTCGACTACTGGGTGTCCGGCGGCAACGGCACCGTGGCAGCCTACATCGGCGACTACTACGAGTCGGCGTCGGCCGTTGATGCCACCACGCTCCAGGTGAAGCTCTCCGCACCGTACGCGCCGCTGCTCTCCGCCCTCAGCCAGGGCTACTTCGGCATCCAGTCACCCACGGCCCTCACCGGACGCAGCGAACAGGAGAACTGCGAGGCGCCGGTGGGATCCGGCCCCTTCACGGTGGGGGAGTGGAAGCGCGGGGAATCCGTCACGTTCCACAAGAACCCCGACTACGCTTCCGCGCCGGCCAATGCCAGGCACCAGGGACCGGCGTACGTTGACAGCATCGTCTGGTCCTTCATCCAGGACAACACTTCACGTTTCGGGTCGCTGGCCAGCGGGGAAACCGATGTGATCGGCGAGGTCCCCACCGTGGACTTCGAAACCGCGAAGGCTGGCTTCTCGGTCCAGCAGTACATCACGCCCGGCCGGCCGGTCACCCTGTCGCTGAACACCGTCAACGGGCCGTTCACGGACACCGCAGTGCGGCAGGCGTTCGCCTACAGTGCCGACCGCAAGGCCGTGGTGGACTCGGCGTTCCTCGGCGTCGTGCCGTTCGAAGGCAACGGGACGGTCAGCCAGAGCACCCCGGGCTACAACCCGGACGTGGCCGATGACTATCCCTATGACCAGGACAAAGCCAATGCCCTGCTCGACGGCGCGGGCTGGGGCGAGCGCAATGCCGACGGCGTACGGGTCAAGGACGGGCAGGAACTTGAAATCGACATTGTCTTTGGCCTGAACTCGATTGTGACGGCGGAAGGGGCCACGGCTCTGCAGAACCTTCAGGCACAGGTAAAGCCGGTTGGCTTCAAGGTCAACCTGGTCCCGGCGGCGCAGGCGGACCTGTTCGGCGGCACCTACTCCGGGCCGGAGAGCTACGACGCGCAGCTGGGGTACTGGACCAGTCCCACGGCTGGGATCCTGCACATCAATTTCCGGCAGAACCTGCCCGAGAGCCCTAACTATTCCAACACCACCTTCTACAACAATCCGGAAATTGAGGACCTGATCCTGCGGGCCAACTCTGCGGCCACCCCGGAGGAAGCCAATTCCTTCTACGCCCGGGCCCAGCAGCGGCTCAGCGACGAAGCGGTGGCGGTGGGGCTGTACACGCAGACCGCTTCCATCGCGGCAGCTCCGAACCTGCAGGACGTCTGGCTCGAAGCCTCCCAGGGTGAGCCGGTCTTCCACGACGCGTACTTCACCAAATGAGGCTCTTCCGCCGGCTGCTCGGTGCCGCCGGAGTGCTCTGGGCTGCCGCCACCTTCACCTTCCTGATCCAGGTACTGCTGCCGGGAGACCGCGCCACCCTGCTTCTGAACCAGTTGACCGGTCAGATCCAGGAACGCACGGCCGAGGAACTGGCACCGCTCAACGCCAGGTACGGGTTCGATGAGCCACTTGCCGTGCAGTACCTGAACTTCCTCAAAGGGCTGGCGACCGGGGACCTAGGCGTGTCCTACCAGCTGCACAAGCCAGTGACCGAGGTAATCCTGGACCAGGTGGGACCCACCATTCTGCTGACCTTCGCTTCCCTGCTGGTGGCCTGGGTCCTGTCCCTGGCCATGATCATCGGCACGGCCAAACGCAGCCGGGTCCTCTCTGCGGTGTCCTCCGGCGTCGAAGCGGTCGCCGCAGGACTGCCGCAGTACTGGCTCGGTGTCATCCTGCTGGTGGTCCTGGCCCTGAACCTCGGGATGTTTCCCGTGGTGGGAGGCACCGGACTGGCCGGCCTGATCCTGCCCGCACTGACCCTGGGCATTCCGCTGGCCGGGTTCCTGGGCCAGGTCACCCGGCGCGAGTTCGAGAAATCCCTGGACCAGCCGTTTGTCCTCTCTGCCCGGATGCGCGGCATGGGCGACACCGCGGTGCGGTTCCGGCACGCGCTGCGCCACTCCGTGCTGCCGGGAATCACCCTCTCCGGCTGGGCGCTCGGTTCGCTGTTCTCCGGTGCGGTGATCGCGGAAAACATCTTCACCCGTCCCGGCCTGGGCAAGGTGCTGGTGACCGCGGTGAACGCACGGGACCTTCCCGTGGTCTGCGGGATCGTCATCCTCATCGCTGCCGTCTATGTCCTGGCGAACCTGCTGGTGGATATCGCCTACACCCGAATCGATCCGAGGTTGAAGACCGCATGAGCACCACACAGCTTCCCGTCCCCGGCCCACCCCTCCAAAGCCCGGCCCGGACCAGCCGGCTGCGGCAGGTTCCGATGATTCCGGCGCTCGCCTCCGCCGTCCTGGCCTTCTTTGTCCTCGCGGCGGCCGCACCGCAGCTGCTGGCCCCCGGGGATCCCCTGGCGATCGACCTAGGGGCCGCACTCCAGGCTCCGAGCTGGCAGCATCCGTTCGGCACCGACCAGTCCGGACGCGACCTCTATACCCGGGTGGTCTACGGAACCCGGGAATCGCTGCTGATCGGGCTGGGCGCTACCGCCCTGGCGATGGCAGCCGCAGCGGTGCTGGGGGTCAGCGCCGGACTCGGCGGCCGGTTCCTGGACGGACTGATCAGCCGTGGCCTGGAAGTGCTGTTCGCCTTCCCGGTGCTGCTGCTCGCAATGCTCTTCGTGACGATCTACGGACCCAGCGTCACCACCCAGATCGTTGCCGTCGGGCTGGGCACGGCACCCGGGTACGCCCGGATGATCCGCGGCCAGGTGCTGGCGGTGCGGACCTCGGGCTACGTGCAGGCGGCCCACGCGCTGGGCCACAGCAGATGGGACGTGCTGCGCCGGCATGTCTTCCCCAACGCGATGCGGCCGCTGGTCGCCGTGCTGACCCTCGGCGTCGGGCAGTCAATCGTCTGGGCCTCCGGGCTGGCATTCCTGGGACTCGGCGTGGCCCCGCCCTCACCGGAGTGGGGTGCCCTGCTGGACGCCGGACGCATGTTCATTACCCGCGCCTGGTGGCTGGAGGTGATGCCCGGTCTGGCCATTGTGTCCGTCGCGCTGGCCGCCACCTCGCTGGGCAATTACCTGCAGCGCCGACTCGAAGGAGCATCAGCATGAGCACCATCCTGGCCGACCAGCCACTCCACACCCTGCAGGCACAGGACGCCGGGCTGTTGCTCGATGTCCGCGGCCTGTCCGTTTCATTTGCTGCGGGGACCCGCCGGGGTGCACCTTTCCGGCCTGTGGTCCGGGACATCTCCCTGGCACTGGCCGCCGGGCAATGCCTGGCGATCGTCGGGGAATCCGGTTCCGGCAAGTCCGTGACCGCCCGGACGCTCGCCGGGCTGCCGGGTGCAGCCGCAGCAGTGCAGGCTGAGCGCCTGCAGGTGGCAGGGCACGACGCCGCCGCCCTGGGGGCGCGGGCCTGGCGTTCAGTGCGGGGCAAGGACGTCGGGTTCATCCTGCAGGACGCACTGGTTTCACTGGATCCGCTGCGGCCGGTGGGCCGGGAAATCGAGGAGGCGCTGCGCCTGCACGGCTGGGGCAACCGGAGGACCCGGGCCGCCAAGGCGGTTCAGCTGCTGGCCAGTGTGGGAGTTCCGCAGCCGGAGCTGCGGGCCCGCCAGCGCCCGGACGAGCTCTCCGGCGGGCTGCGGCAGCGGGCACTGATCGCGTCGGCGATCGCTCTGGACCCGCGGCTGGTGATCGCCGATGAGCCCACCACCGCCCTGGACATCACCGTCCAGGCGCAGATCCTGGCGCTGCTGGGGGACATGAAACGGCGCGGTTCCGGGATCATTCTGATCAGCCATGACCTCTCCGTGGTCGCCGCCCTGGCCGATACCGTGGCGGTGATGCAGGGCGGGGCAATCGTGGAACAGGGACCCGCGGAGCAGGTGCTGCACAGTCCGCAGCACGACTACACAAAGGCCCTGCTGGCAGCAATTCCCTCCGAACACACCCGGGGAACGCCGCTGGCTCCGGCAGCAAGGGAACGGACGACGGCGGCAGGACGCCGGGTGCGCCCGGCACCGGGGTCGGGGCCCGGCTCCGCAGCGCATGTGCCGGGCCCGGTGCTCGCAGCGCGTGACCTGCGCAAGGAGTACCGGGGACCGGACGGGGTGCGGCGCGCCGTCGTCGACTCCGTGTCCTTTGACCTTTACCGGGGGGAGACGCTGGGCATTGTCGGGGAGTCCGGATCGGGGAAATCCACCACTGCCCGGATGGCCCTGGCACTGGAGCAGCCCGACGCCGGGTCGGTCCTGCTCGACGGGCAGCCATGGTCCGCGCTCAGCACGGCAGCCAGGCGGCCGCGGCGCCGCCTGGTGACGGCGGTGTACCAGGACCCGCTGAGTTCCTTCGACCCGCGCTGGAACGCCGAGCGGATCCTGCTCGACGCGCTGTCCGCGCAGGACTTTCCGGACCCGGCAGACCGCAGGGCCCGTGCCGCGGAACTGGCCGGCCAGGCGGGGCTGGAGCTCGAACATCTGGCCAAGCATCCGCTGCAGCTTTCCGGCGGTCAGCGCCAGCGCCTGGCGATTGCCCGTGCGCTCGCCCCGGAGCCCGACGTCGTTGTCCTGGATGAGGCAGTCTCGGCGCTGGACGTCTCGGTGCAGGCTCAGGTTCTGGACCTGCTCACCGAACTGCAGCAGGAATTGGGCCTGGCCTACCTGTTTATCTCGCACGACCTGGGCGTCATCCACCACATGAGTGACCGCGTCCTGGTGATGAAGGACGGCCGGGCGGTGGAGACCGGGACCGCGGACGACATTTTCAACCGGCCACGCGAACCGTATACCCGCGAACTGCTCGCATCGCTGCCGTCTCTGCGGCCCGGCGCGCAGCGGCCGGCCGAATCTAAGGGAGGAACACTGTGAGCACTGCTGCATTGACGGAGAACCGGACCGGGGACTGGACCGGTGAGGAGGCACTGGCGCATTTCCAGCCGGTCTTTGACCGGATCCGTGCCGGCGCGCTGGAACGAGAAGCCCGGCAGCAGCTGCCCCATGAGCAGATCGGCTGGCTGCGCGAGGCGGGGTTTGGCAGGCTTCGGCTGCCGGTGGACGACGGCGGTTACGGGGTGAGTGTACAAACCCTGGCGCTGCTGCTGATCCGGCTGGGCAGCGCCGATTCGAACCTGGTGCAGGCGCTGCGGGGGCACATTGGGTTCACCGAGTCCGTGCTGGCACACCCCGACGATGCCTACCGGAAGTTCTGGATCGCAGAACTGGCTGCGGGGGCGCTGGTGGGCAACGCGGAGAGTGAACGGACCGGAAGCTTCGCCGAGCAGGCCACAACGGTAAGCCGGGACGGGAACGGCCGGCTGGTGCTGAACGGCACCAAGTACTACAGCACCGGCTCGATCTTCGCCGACTGGATCCTGGTCAGCGCCGCAGCGGGGCCGGGGGTCCTGGAGAAGCCCGGGGCATCCGGTCCGGAGCATGGGGGCAGGTGCCGCCAAAGTGCCGGTACCGCTGCTCCGCTGGTGACTGTTATGGTCCGTACCGGTGCGCCCGGGGTCCAGGTCCGGAACGACTGGGACGGTTTTGGCCAGCGGCTGACGGGGTCCGGAACCACAGTCTTCAATGATGCGGAGGTGGAAGCCGGTTCCGTGGTGGAACGAAGCCAGGAACCGACGGCGGTGCACGCGGTCTATCAGCTGGTGCATCTGGCTGCGCTCGCCGGAATCGCCACCGCAGCACTGCGGGAGTCAGCCGACTTTGTCCGGAGCCGGCAGCGGAACCTGTTCAACCCCCAGGTTCCACCGGCTGAGGATCCAGTAGCGCTGCAGGTCATTGGCGAAGTGTTCGGGACCGTGCGGATGCTTGAGCCGGCGGTACTGGCCGCAGCACAGTCGGTGGACGAGGCATACGCCGCTGCACCGGGTGAGGTCCGGGACACTCTGGCCCGGGCTGATGCCTGCGTTTTCGGCGTGCAGCCAACCGTGATCAAGCTGGTGCTGGAAGCAGTGTCACGGATTTTTGAGGTAGGCGGAGCGTCGGCCACGTCCACCAGCCGGCAGCTTGACCGCCTCTGGCGCAATGCCAGGACGATTGCCTCGCACAACCCGGCAACTTACCGGCAGCAGTTCGCCGGGGGATATGTATTGAACGGAACTCCGCCCGGGGATGCACTGCTCCGGCTGCTGACGGACGGCTGAATACAGGTGCGAGACCCCACACATGGAACGGCTCCCCAGCCATGGCCAGGGAGTCGTTCCAAGGTCCGGCCGATGAACCTACTGGTCCCGGCCAAGTGGACCTGTTCTGGTCCCGCCTTAAGGAACCACTTTCAGTAAAACACCGTGCGCCCGGGAGGGAACCCCTGGCCCGGAACTTTTTCGCCGGATTTCCGCTGAAGAACGTTTCCGCAGGTCACCGAGCCGTACCGATGAACGCGAACGTGATAAACACAAAGCATGGCAACTACCGCATTTAAGCAGAACCCTGTCCGCACCACCGGCGAACTTCCCGCCGCCGGAACCTCCGCACCGGCCTTCACGCTGGTCGGAACCGACCTGTCCGAGGTGACCAGCGAGGCCCTCTCCGGCCGCCGCGTGGTCCTGAACATCTTCCCCAGCGTTGACACCGGCGTCTGCGCTGCCAGCGTCCGCCGCTTCAACGAGATTGCAGCCGGACTCGAGAACACCGCCGTGGTGTGCGTATCGAAGGACCTGCCGTTCGCGCTCGGCCGTTTCTGCGGTGCTGAAGGCATCGAGAACGTGGTCGCTGCATCGGCGTTCCGCAGCAGCTTCGGTGAGGACTTTGGCCTGACCCAGAGCGAAGGTCCGCTTGAAGGCCTGCTGGCCCGCGCCGTCGTCGTTCTTGATGCAGACGGCACCGTGCTGCACTCGCAGCTGGTTCCCGAGATCACCACCGAACCGGATTACGACGCCGCCGTGGCAGCGCTCGCGTAGTCCAGTTACGTGACGGGCCCGTTCCGCTTTGTTGCGGGACGGGCCTTTTTGTGTGGCATTGCAAGCCAGCATGCTTAGGATATTGGGCGGGGCGGGCACCTTCGATTCGAGCTGGCCCCGCACCATTGGTCTTTGTCACATCGTTGGGGGAACAGATGAATGAGGAACGGGGCTGGCGTGCGCCCGAAGAAGAGCGCAGCGGCGAGGGGATTGGGGTGCCGTTCGCACCCCCGGACGGGCCAGCCGGCGCTTACCCGTCCAGGCCCGGACCGTATCCGGCTCCTGGATATCCGGCCGGCTATGGAAGCGGCCCGGGCTTCGGACAGCATCAGCCGAATACCAAGGGCAGAGGACTTGCCATCGCAGCCCTCGTCCTGGCCGGATTCGGTCTGCTGTTCAGCTGGATCTGGTTCCTGAACTTCATCAGCTATCTGGCCGGCGCCGTCGCCCTGGGGCTGGGTATTCCCGCCCTGGTCAAGGGCAGCAAGGCGAAGAACATTGCGCTGCCGCTGGCCATCACCGCGGTGTCATCCGCGGTGGTTGCGATGATTATGGCGACCATTATCAACCTCACCGTCCAGTACGGTTCCGTGGAGGCTGAACCGGGAACGGGCTATTCCCAGGGCGGGGCCGTGCCCGGGCCCATGCTGACTGCTGCGCCCATACCGGAGCCAAGTGATGCGGGCAGCGGAGTGCGCGGAGAGGAACAGGAAACTGAACGGCCAGTGCAGCCGGGCTTGCCTGACCGGGACTATTCAGCTGACATCTCCGGAACCTACTTCACGGACCTCATTGCGCAGCCCGCAGCGGCAGCAGGAGAGAGCGTGCAGGTGGGCGACTACACGGTGACGCTCGTCGAAGTGGACCGGGATGCTACCGCGGAGGTGCTGGAACGCGATCCGTCCGCGGGCCAGCCCACCCACGGGTACGTTCTTTTTGAATTCCGTGCGCTCTACAACGGGTCCCCTTCCGGCACCGGCCGGCCGGACCTGGACTTCACGCCAAAGTTCATTGGGGCCGATGCGCGGTTGCACAGTGTCCTGAACTGTTCCATGGACCTTGGTGCCAGCTCCTCCGACCGGCCCGCGCTGGCTCCCGGGGAGACCGGCACACACGAAATCTGCTTCGATCTGCCCGAAGCGGCTCTGGGCGAGGACAGCCGGGTTGGATTGCGGATGGTCCTAGCCGACCGTAATGAGGACGTCTGGTGGCGGCTGCCGTAGACCGGCGCCCACAGGCGAGTAGTGAACCAGGACAATTCCAGGGGGAATGAGTATGCAGAAGAACGACGCCGCCGCGCAGCGCGGAGGTTACTACGGGTATTACCCGGTCCCGGGGGCGATGCTCCCGCCGCCCAGATCCAACGGCCGGGGACTGGCCATCGCCGCTGTATCGTTGGCCGGAATCGGGTTGATGGGCTGCTGGATTCCGTTCCTGAACGTCTACTCCTTCGTGACCTTCCCGATTGTTTTAGCACTGGCTGTAGGTGCACTGGTTACCGCGAAGAGGGATCCACGCGTGGCCCGGGTGCTCGCAATCGTGTCCATCGGGATTGCAATCCTCTCAGCAGTGCTGGCGTGGGCCGTTAACTCCTGGGCCGTCGACACCTGGAACAACTCACCGGGATCCCCGAAGTCGCTGCGGGAGTCACAGGCGCAGGCTGCAGGACCCGGCGGAATACCGGGGAACGGCACCTGTGTGTTGCCCCAAGCAGCGTCCAACCTGGCATCATCCGTTCAGCCTGTGACTAGGCCGGATGCATCACCGGCTTGGCTAGGATAGGGCTCGGCGGTCTATGAACGGACCGTATGAACGTTGAAACCAAGTAACTTTCTGGGGGACGAATGGACAGGGACCAGGGGCAGAGCGGGACGGACGACGCGGAAGCGGGACGTCCTGTTCCGGGGCCGGCACAGACAGAAGCGGGCCAGGAAAGCGGGTTTGCAGCGCCGAGCAGCTTCGCAGGCGGACCTTCGCTTCCGTACCAGAGCGGGGACATTCCTCCCGCACCGCAGTACAACCCCTATGCGCAGGTGCCGGGGGCGCCGGCCGCAGACCATGGTGGAAACAGCAGCGACGCGGGACAGCAAGGCGCCGGACCGTACGCCAGCCAGTATGGGAACCCCGGCTACCCCGGCCAGCAGGGCTACCTCGGTCAGCAGGGTTACCCCGGTCAGCAGGGTTACCCCGGTTACCCGGGCCAGCCCGGTCAGCCGGGCTACCCCAGCTACGGCCCGCCGCCGTCCACACCCGGGAAGGGCCTGGCGATCGCCGCGCTGGTGCTCGCCATCCTCGCCCTGATGATCTGCTGGATCCCGTTCTTCAATTTCATGTCCTTCCCGCTGGCAATCGTTGCGCTGGGCCTGGGAATCCCTGCCCTGGTCAAGGGCATCAAGGCACGCAACGTCTCGAAGCCGCTGTCCATTGCCGCCCTGTCCGTGGCCGGGGTGTCCATTATTGGGGCGATCGTCGTGAACACCGTCGTCGTCGATTCGCTGCGGGACGCGGGGCTCTGGGAAGCCGAATCCGAGGTCGGCACTGAGATCGGCGGCGAGTCCTTCGAAGAGTTCGGCGAGTTCTCAGAGGAGCTGTCGGAAGCCGAGCTGGAGGACTATTCCTACGAGTACTCCGAAGGTTTTATCGCCGAGATTGTGGCCGCCCCGGCCAGCTCGGCCGGTGAGGAAACAGTGGTCGGTGACTACTCCGTCACCCTCACCGAACTGGACCGCGACGCCACCGCTGAAGTCCTGGACCGCGCCCTCTCGGCAGGGGACCCGGACCACAACTACGTGATCGCCCGCTTCGACGCTGTGTACAACGGAGAAGGTGATGGCCGTCCCTGGCTGGACCTCTCGCCGGAACTCGTGGGAACGGACAACCGCATCTACACAGTCCTGGGCTGCACGGTGGAACTGAGCATGCGCGGAGCCGACCAGGAGCTGCTCAGCAAGGGTGACTCTGTGACACATGAGGTCTGCTTCGATGTTCCGGACAGCGCCCTGGGCGAGGACAGCCGGCTGGGCCTGCGCATGATCCTTGCGGAGGAGAACGCCGAGGACGTCTACTGGCGCCTGCCCTAACTCCCATACACGGGAACGGTCCCGCGGCTTCGAGCCACGGGACCGTTCCTGTTTTAAGCCCACCCCGAGGGTTCGGCACCGGCTACCGCGAGGAGAACGCGGCGTCGAACGCGGCGTCGGGCGGATCCATGGCGAGGGAACGGACAAAGGCCAGTGCCTCCGGGGCCCCGACCAGGCGGTCCATGCCCGCGTCTTCCCACTCCACCGAGATGGGTCCGTCGTAGCCGATGCTGTTGAGCATGCGGAAAGCGTCTTCCCAGGGCACGTCGCCGTGGCCCGTGGAGACAAAATCCCAGCCCCGCCGCGGGTCCGCCCAGGGCAGGTGGGACCCGAGCCGGCCGTTCCGCCCGTTGGCCATCCGCTTCTTCGTGTCCTTGCAGTCCACGTGGTAGATCCGGTCCTGGAAGTCCCACAGGAAGCCCACCGGGTCCAGGTCCTGCCACACGAAGTGGCTCGGGTCCCAGTTCAGGCCAAAGGCCGGGCGGTGTCCGATTGCTTCGAGGGCGCGGACTGTTGTCCAGTAGTCGTAGGCGATTTCGCTGGGGTGGACTTCGTGGGCGAACCGGACACCGACTTCGTCGAACACATCCAGGATGGGATTCCAGCGGTCGGCGAAGTCCTGGTAGCCGGCCTCGACCGCCTCAGCGGAGACCGGCGGGAACATCGCCACGTACTTCCAGATTGAGGAACCGGTGAAGCCCACAACGGTCTTCACATTAAGGGCTGCGGCCAGCCGGGCGGTGTGCTTCATTTCCTCGGCCGCGCGCTGACGGACTCCCTCCGGGTCTCCGTCACCCCAGACCTGATCCGAAAGAATGTCCCGGTGCCGCTGGTCGATCGGATCATCGCAGACTGCCTGGCCCTTGAGATGGTTTGAAATCGCAAATACCTGGAGGTTGTACTTCTCCAGGATGTCCCGCCGGCCCTGGACGTACCCCTCCTCATCCCAGCGCCAGGGGTCCAGATGGTCGCCCCAGCAGGCAATCTCCAGTCCGTCGTAGCCCCACTCGGATGCAAGCCGGGCCACCTCCTCGAAGGGCAGGTCGGCCCACTGGCCGGTGAACAACGTGATCGGTCGTGACATGGCAGGCTCCTTCGCCTTATCGGTTGGGGTGGCGGGCCTCAGCCCACCGGGGTCCAGATACTGGATTTTGCGGCGCTGCGGGACACGGAGTCCAGGACTTCCTGGACCTGCAGGCCATCGGCGAACGACGGCGCGGGCTGGGTTCCCCCGGCAACGGCCTCGACGAAATCACGGGCCTGGTGGACAAAGCCGTGCTCGTAGCCGAGCGAGTGGCCGGCGGGCCACCAGGCATCAACGTAGGGATGGACGGGTTCGGTGACCATGATGCGGGTGAAACCCTGCCGGTCAACGGGTGCGGTGAAGTCGTAGAACTCCAGGAAGTTCAGGTCCTCCAAGTCAAAACTGACAGCCCCTGCCGTGCCGGAGACTTCCAGCCGCAGCGCGTTCTTGCGTCCGGTGGCCATCCGGGTGGCCTCGAACGTGCCCAGCACTCCGTCTTCGAAGCGGCCGGTGAACAGCGCGACGTCGTCCACCGTCACTGCTCCGCGGTCCGTGCCGGTGGCCCGAGGGCCGCCCAGACCGCCGTCGGCACCGCTTGAATCCGGCAGCGGACGGCTGTCCACCAGGGTCTCCAGGGTGCCGCTGACCTCCGCGAGCCTGCGTCCGGTCACGTACTGGGCCAAGTCAATGATGTGGGCACCCAGGTCGCCCAGTACACCGGACCCGGCCTTGTCCGCCTCCAGGCGCCAGGACAGGGGCGCGTCCTGGTCCACCAGCCAGTCCTGCAGGTAGGAGGCCCGGACCTGACGCACGTCGCCGATGGCACCGCCTGCCACCAGATTGTGGGCATGCGTGGCAGCGGGCAGCCGCCGGTAGGTGAACCCGACCATTGCCTGAATACCGTCCCGGGCAGCGCGGGCAGCGGCGTCGGCCATTGCCCTGGCCTCCTCCACGGTGTTGGCCAGCGGCTTTTCGCAGATCACGTGTTTGCCGGCGTCGAGCGCGGCGATGGCGATTTCAGCGTGCGAGGCACCAGGGGTCACGATGTCGACGACGTCGATGTCCTCCCGTTCCAGCGCCTGGCGCCAGTCCGTTGAACTCTCCTGCCACCCCCATTTGCCGGCAGCGGCGGCGGTGCGTTCGGCGTCGCGCCCCACCAGGAGGGCCATTTCCGGCTGCAGCGGAAGGTCGAAGAAACGGGGTGCTACCCGCCAGGCCTGGGAATGCGCTGCCCCCATGAACCCGTGTCCCACCAGTGCGATCCTGAGCGGTTTATTCATGTCTTTCTCCTAGCTGCCGCAGATCCCGCGGCTGGAATGGTTCCTGGGGTCCGCCCGGCCGGGCGCCCCGGGGTGGCCGGAGCGCCCTGCGGATAGGCGGATCTAGGATTCGAACGCGGTGGGCAGGTACTTGTCCACGTTCTCGCTGGTGACGACCGGTGCGTACAGGACCACGCGGTTGGGGACTTCAATCTCCACCAGGTCGCTCATGGCCTTGTCCTGCACCAGCAGGCGGGCGAGGCGGATACCGTCTGCAGCCTGGGTGGAGGGATAGATGATGGTTGCTTTCAGGACGCTGTCACCGGACTGGATCTCCCGCATCGCGTTGGCTGATCCGGCTCCGCCCACCATGATGAACTCATCCCGGCCGGCGGCGTCGATGGCGGCCAGGACGCCGATGCCCTGGTCATCGTCGTGGTTCCAGAGGGCGTCGATCTCCGGGGCTGCGGCGAGCAGCTGGGACGTCGCTGCCTCACCGCCCTGGACGGTGAAGTCTGCGGCTACACGGTTGCTGACTTCCAGCCCGCAGCCCTCAAGTGCGTCCTTGAACCCGGCGCTGCGGTCCTGCGTGAGCGGCAGGGAGTCGATGCCCGCGATCTCGGCCACAACGGCGTCGGGCTGGTCTCCCACCTGCTCACAGATGTAGGTTCCGGCACTGACGCCCATGCCGTAGTTGTCGCCCAGGATGGTGGTGCGTGCGGCGAACGGGCTGGAGAACTCGCGGTCCACGTTGATTACCGGAATGCCGGCTTCCATGGCCTGTGTGGCCACGTTTGTGAGGGCCGCGCCGTCGGTGGGCAGGAGCACGATTGCATCCACGCCTTCGTTGATGAACTGCTCCACCTGGCTGATCTGCAGGTTGGCGTCGTTGGTGCCTTCGGCCACCCGCAGCTCCACGTCGGGGTACTTCTCCGCTTCCGCCAGTGCCGCCGAGTTGATGGCGCCGAGCCAGCCGTGGTCCGCAGCCGGACCGGAAAACCCGATGACGACGGTGTCGCCCTCGGACTGGTTGCCTTCGACCGAGTTGTTTGTTGGTTCACTGCTGGATTCGTCTTCGCCGCTGGAACATCCGGTGAGGACAAGCCCGCCGACCGCGATGAACGCCGCGGTGGTTACAAGGTGCCTCCGGCCCGGCATGCGTAGTGCCTGCATGGTTGTCTCCTCTGTTGATCGTTGTCACTTCCAAGAGGCCCGTCGGCACCTGCATGCCCTGCACCTCATCGTGATGGCCGTCACACTAACAGAAGTCCGTCGAAAAAACTGCAAGATACTGTCAGTGATCGACATAAGTGTGTAAGCTCCGTTCCATGTCGATGGCCAGCGATGTCCCGGAACCCGCTAAACCGCTGCTAGAAGTCCGCAACCTGCGCAAAAGCTTCGCCGGGGTGCGGGCCCTGCAGGGCGTCAATCTGGATGTGCTCCCCGGGGAAGTCCACTGTGTGCTCGGGCAGAACGGCGCCGGGAAGTCCACCCTGATCAAGGCACTGTCCGGTGTGCACCAGCCCGACGGCGGTGAGATCCGCTGGATGGGGAAGCCGGTTCAGCTTGCCTCTCCCACAGACGCCCTCGAACTGGGCATTGCCACCATGTACCAGGAACTCGATGTGGTGGACGGCCTAAACATCGCCGAGAACATCTTCCTGGGGCACGAGGATGCGCGCGCCGGGGTCCTGCGGGTGCGGGACGCGAAGGAGAGCGCCCGCAAACTGCTGGCACGGCTGGGCCACGAAGACCTCTCTCCGGGTACGGAAGTCGGAACCCTTTCCGCGGCGGGCAAACAGATTGTCAGCATGGCCCGGGCACTGTCCCGCAATGCGCGGCTGATCATCATGGACGAGCCGAGCGCCATTCTTGACTCGGGTGAGGTGGCCAACCTCTTCCGGGTCATCCGCCAGCTCACCGGTCAGGGCATCTCGGTGGTTTACATTTCCCACCGGCTTGAGGAAATCGACCAGATCGGGAACCGGCTGTCCGTTATCAAGGACGGGCGCAGCACCGCTTCATCCCTGCCGGTCAAATCGGTCTCCCGGACCGAACTGGTCAAGCTGATGACGGGCCGGGAGACCACCAACGTTTTTCCGCCGCGGGAACCGGTTAAGGACGGGCCGGCTCTGCTCGAAGTGGACGGGCTGGGTCTGGCAGGTTCCTTCCGGGACATCAGCTTCTCGGTGCGGCCCGGTGAAATCCTCGGGCTGGCCGGACTCGTCGGATCCGGCCGCTCGGAGATCCTTGAAACCGTCTATGGAGCCCGCAAGGCTACGGCCGGCAGCGTGAGCGTGGAGGGCAGGAAGCTCCCGCCGGGATCGGTGGCCGCTGCCATCCGGGCCGGGATCGGACTGTCACCGGAGGAACGCAAAAGCCAGGGGCTGCTCCTGGATGAACCGATCTACAAGAACGCGACCCTGTCCACCTTCGCCCGGTTTGCCCGCCGAGGGCTGCTCAACGAACACGCCGAACGGAAGGCAGCACGTGAACAGGCTGCAGCGCTGCATCTGACCCCTCCGGATCCGGACCCCCCCGCCCGCACCCTCTCGGGAGGCAACCAGCAGAAAGTGCTGCTTGCACGCTGGCTGATCCACGGCACACGAATCCTCCTGCTGGATGAGCCCACACGCGGCGTGGACGTCGGCGCCAAGGCGGAGATCTATGCGTTGATCCGCCGGCTTGCCGCTCAGGGGGTGGCCATTGTGGTGGTCTCGAGCGAGATCGAAGAAGTCATTGGGCTGGCCGACCGGGTACTGGTTCTTGATGCCGGGCGAATGCTGGCCGTGAGCGACGCAAAAGACATCAATGAACAATCCGTGCTCGACCTCGTCCTGAAAGGAAACTCCCAGTGAGCGACCAAAACACAACGACGCTGGAACCGCCGTCCAGCGGCAGCGGCGCGAAGGCAGGGTCCGGGCAGCGTGGACTGCGGCAGCTGCTGGGCGGTTCCGGTGCCCGCAGCCTGGGCCTGGTCATAGCGCTGGCGCTGCTGGTCGCCGTCGGCGCTGCAACCGGCGGATCCCAGTTCCTCAGCGTGGACAACCTGCTGACCATCCTGCGTTACGGATCCATCCTCGGGGTGATCTGCATCGGCATGACATTCGTTATTACAGCCGGCGGCATTGATCTCTCAGTCGGTTCCGTCATGGGACTGACGACGGTCGTGGCGACCCTGACGTCCGTCCAGCTCGCTGCGGAAAACAGCAGCTGGCTGGTGCTGGTGGTAGTGGCCCTCGCCGTCGGGGCATTTGCAGGCCTGATCAACGGCACCATCATCGCTTACGGCAACGTGGTGGCTTTTATTGCCACCCTCGCCATGCTGGTTGCCGCCCGCGGTGTCGCGGAGCTGATCTCCGGCCGCCGGACGCAGATCGTCACGGACCGTGATTTCCTCTCTGTGCTGCGTTCCAACGTGCTGGGGGTCCCGCTGCTCGTCTGGATCTTCGCCATTGTGGCCGCGATCGGCTGGTTCCTGCTGAACCGCACCACCTTCGGGCGCAGGACAGTGGCGATTGGCGGGAACCTTGAAGCCGCCCGGCTCGCCGGTATCAAGGTCAAGCGGCATATCGTATGGCTGTACGTCCTCTCCGGCGTGACCGTCGGAATCGCCGGGATCATGATGATGGGGCGCACCACTGCCGGGACGTCAACGCACGGTCTGTACTTTGAACTCGATGCCATCGCCGCAGTAGTGGTAGGCGGAACGCTCCTGGTCGGCGGCCGCGGAACCATCGTGGGAACCGTTCTCGGCGTCCTGCTCTTCAGCACCCTCACCAACGTCTTCACGCAGAACAACCTGGATACCTCGGTGCAAAACGTGGCAAAGGGGGCGATCATCGTGGTCGCCGTGCTGCTTCAGCAGCGCTTCGCGGTGCGGGGAAACCGCCGGAAGGGTGCGTTATGAGGCTCTTCAGCACTGAACCACAACGGCGCCGACCCGGTAACGCCGATTCCTGTGCTTGAATTGCTCGGTGGTCGATATAAGGAATGCCTCCGTGGTCTCCGGAGCGAGTGAACTCTTCCAGCTGCTCCGTGACGGACAGCCCCGCACCCGGTCGGAGCTGGCGGACATCGTGGGAGTGGCCCGGTCGACCATCGTGCTCCGTCTCGAAGCCCTGATGGAAATCGGACTGGTGGCCCCGGTTGAGGACGCGGTCTCCACCGGCGGCCGGCCCTCCTCACGGTTCGCCCTGAACACCGGAAACATGGTGGTCCTGGGGGTGGACATCGGTGCCTCCCACCTGCGGCTGGGCGTCATGGATCTTTCCGGCAGCACCGTCTCGGCGGTGACGGAGGAACTGCAGGTCAGTTCCGGTCCTGAGACAGTGCTGGACACCGTTAGCCGGCTGGGCAGCGCGCTGCTGGAGGAAGCGGGACGCTCGCCGCAGGACCTGCTGGCAGTCGGCGTCGGGGTTCCCGGTCCCGTGGAGCACCGGACCGGGCGTCCGATCAACCCGCCGATCATGCCGGGCTGGCACGGTTTTGATGTGCCGGGTTACCTGGGTGCGCATTTTGGCGTACCGGTGCTGGTGGACAACGACGTCAACGTGATGTCGGTGGGGGAGCGGGAAGCCGCCTGGCCCGACGTCGCGGACCTGGTCTTCCTGAAGGTCGCCACCGGGATTGGCGCCGGGATCATCTGCAACGGTGAACTGCTGCGTGGGGCGGACGGCGTCGCCGGGGACATTGGCCATATCCGGGTCAGCGGCGGCGGCGACAAACTCTGCCGCTGCGGGAACTACGGCTGCCTCGAGGCGCTGGCCTCCGGACCGGCCGTGGCTGCGAAGCTGCAGGATGCCGGGCTGGCGGCCCAAGACGGCCGGGATGTGGTGGCGCTGGTAAACCAGGGCAACCACGACGCCGTCCATGCCGTGCGGCAGGCCGGCCGCGACGTCGGCGAAGTGCTCTCAGCATGCCTGTCCATGATCAATCCCGCCGTGATCGTAGTCGGCGGGTCCATGGCCCTGACCGGTGAGCACTTCATCGCCGGCGTGCGGGAAGTGGTCTACTCGCGTACCATGCCCCTGGCCACGCAGCACCTGCGGATTGTGCAGTCGGTGTCCGGACTGGACGCAGGGATGCGCGGAGCCGGTGCACTGGCCATTCAGTATGCCCTTTCGGCGGAGAGCATCGAGCGGATGCTCTCCGCACGGGTGGGTGCCTAAACTTTCCTAGCCCTGCTGAGCCGCCCACCGGGCAACCCGGGCCGCGCTTTCTTCCTCTGACAGGTCCTCGATTCTTGTCATGATGGTCCAACGGATCCCGAAGGGATCCCGGATGCTGGCAAACCGGTCACCGGACGCAAAAGTCTCCAGCGGCTCCCGGATGACAGCTCCCGCCGATTCGGCGCGTGCCACCACGTCATCTGCGTCGGCACAGTAAAAGCCGAGGGAATAGCAGGCTGCGTCCGGTTCCGGCGGGTTCACCAATCCGTAGTCCGGGTTCGGTTCGCCCAGCTGCAGATGTCCGCTGCCGAGGTCCAGGTCAGCGTGGACGGTCACGCCGTTCATCTCAGTGACGTCCACGACCCTGGCACCGAAGACGTCCTGGTAAAAACGAATCGCGTCAGCTGCTCGCGGGACGGCAACAAATGGTGTGAGACTGGTCAGGCCGTGGGGCACGCCGTCGGTGGTGTATTTGCCGCTCGCGCCGGGCTGGTTGTTCAGGTGCTGGTTCTGGGTTGTAGTCATGGAATCAGGCTAGGAACCGGGGCGTTCCGGCGGCTTGGAAATTTGCGACAGAGTTTCCCTGAGCGGATAGTGACGGGCGCAGGAGGGGCAGTTGGAGGAGCACTGGCGCGGGCCGCTGTATCCGGCGCGGCTGCCCTCCTTCCATCGAATCCCCGCCCCGGCCGGGTTGGCGGACCGCGCTCGCTGGATCTGGATTCCGGAATGGAACCTGGCCAACGGGAGGACATCCCGGCAGGAGCTCCTGCCCTTCCCGGCGCTGAACCTGGTTGTGGAGCCGGACGGCGTGCGACCGTACGGTCCCGCGACCCGCCGGGCCTTTCGGGACCTGACCGGGAGAGGCTGGGCTGTAGGCCTGCTGCTGCGTCCGGCCGCAGTTCCGTTCCTGTGTGCGGATCCCGGCGCGCTGAAAGACACCGACGCAGCACTGGACCTGCCGGGGCTGCGGCATCCCGTCACCCGCGCCATGGCCGCGGGGGAGATAAACGACGACGGCGGCACGCACCGCACGGCCGCAGCTGCAGCGGCCTCGGAGTGGCTTGCTTTAGAAGTGCCGGCGCCCGCACCGGAGGGCCTGCTGGCCAACCGGTTCGAGGAGCTGATCGAATCGGACGTATCGCT
This sequence comes from Arthrobacter sp. 3Tela_A, assembly GCF_049311025.1. NCBI lineage: Bacteria > Bacillati > Actinomycetota > Actinomycetes > Micrococcales > Micrococcaceae > Arthrobacter > Arthrobacter sp. 3Tela_A. The sequence goes on along the minus strand of NZ_JAXIOM010000048.1, from coordinate 1,227 downwards.
GACCCGCGTGGACCAGGCCGCCGCGCTGCTCAGCGTTTCCGTACGCACCCTGCAGCGGGTTGTCCGAAAGCATGTGGGACTTCCGCCGCTGGCGATGATCCGCCGGTACCGGCTGCAGGAAGCGGCTGACCGGCTGCGGACCAACCCCGGGCTGGGCATTGCCGACGTCGCAGCGGACCTGGGCTATGCCGACCATGCCCACCTGACGGATGTGTTCCGCGAGGTGCTGGGTTTTACGCCCAGCGGGTACCGGCGGTCTGCGGAGCGGGGGGACGGGAAGTAACAGGCATTGACCGTGGTGCTTCCCGGTGCGACGCTCGTGCCGGGCAGGCACTCGTGCCGGGAGGCGGAGGGAAGCAGCTATGGGGAACCGGAATAGTGCACGGTATGCGCTCAGCGAGCCGGCACATGACGTGGTCTTTGTGCAGGGACCGGCATCAAACTGGGTCATCCTGCGGCGGGGCCGGGAGTTCACGCTGGTGGACGGAGGGTATCCGGGGGACCGGGACCTGGTGCTTTCCTCGATCCGCGAGGCTGGACTGGAGCCTGCCGCGGCATCGGCCGTGCTGGTCACCCACGCCCATGTGGACCACACGGGCGCAGCCGCGTTCTTCGCCAGGGCCTTCGGCACGCCGGTGCTGTGCAGTCCGGCTGAACTGGAGCTGCTGCATGGCCGGGAGAAGGCGCAGGTTTCTCCTGCCCAGGTGCTTGCCCGTGCCTGGCGTCCCCGGGTGCTGGCCTGGGGTGCGCAGGTGCTCGGTGCCGGCGGGCTTGGCCGGGTGGCGATTCCCGACGCCCGGGCCTGGACCGATGCCGGACTCGCGGAGCTGCCCGGCAGTCCCGTGGCCGTGCCAACCGCAGGACACACTCCGGGGCACACATCTTTCCTCCTGCCAGCGGCACGGGCGGTGGTCACCGGAGATGCGCTGGTCACCGGGCACAGGATCAGCGGCCGAACCGGGCCGCAGCTGCTGCACACAATGTTCCACTCGGACGGCGCCGGGGTGGACCGCGCGCTGCTCACCCTGGCCCGGCTGGACGCGTCGCTGCTGCTCCCGGGGCACGGACCTGCGCTGCGGATCAGCATTCGGGACGCGGTGAACACCGCCAGGTCCCGGTCCGTGCGCGGCCGGACGCGCGCCGGCCGGCCGGGGCCCGGGCCGGGGGCGGCCGGCCGCGCGCCGCCGTCGTGCTGCCTGGCCCGGGGCGCGCAGGGTGGGCCGGGGA
>NZ_JAXIOM010000047.1:0-33989 GCF_049311025.1 Arthrobacter sp. 3Tela_A | reverse complement strand
TTTTGGCCGGGGGGCCCCCCCCCCGGGCCCGCAGCGCAGGGGTAATCTGGGGATGGTGAGCCGGGAAGTCTGGTCGGCAGCAGCTTTCCCGTATCCGCTTTCCTTTTAGGAGCCTTCTTTCATGGCCTCAAACGAGCCAAACCCCCAGCCCTCAGGATCCACCAAGGTCTTTTTCGGCCGGTCCAGCTACAGCGAGCACCTGCGCATCGGGGAGATCCTGCGCAAGGAAACCGTGGGCGGCGTCCTGCTGCTCATCGCCACGGTGGCGGCCCTGATCTGGGCCAACTCACCGGCGTCGGAAAGCTACTTCTCCGTCCGCGACTTCACGTTCGGCTACGAACCCTGGCATCTCGAGCTGAGCGTCGGCGCGTGGGCAGCTGACGGACTGCTGGCCATCTTCTTCTTCCTGGTGGGCCTGGAGCTCAAAAAGGAATTCGTCGCAGGCGACCTGCGGCAGATCAGCAAGGCAATCGTGCCCGTGGCTGCTGCCTTTGGCGGCGTCGTCATCCCTGCCCTGATCTATGTGGGCATCCAGGTGGCGACCGGGTCAGACGGCATGCGCGGCTGGGCCATTCCGACGGCGACGGACATCGCCTTCGCGCTGGCGGTGCTGGCTGTGATCGGCTCCCATCTGCCCACGGCGCTGCGCATCTTCCTGCTGACCCTGGCCGTGGTTGACGACCTGATTGCGATCACCATCATCGCGCTGTTCTATTCCGAAGACGTGAACCCGCTGATGCTGGGCCTCATGCTGATTCCGCTGGCACTGTTCACCCTGCTGGTCCAGCGCGGACAGCGCTTCTTCGGGGCCCGGCTCTGGGCCTTCTGGGTGTTCCTGGCCCCGCTGGCCGTCGCCGTCTGGATCCTCATGCATGCCTCCGGCGTCCACGCGACCGTGGCCGGTGTGCTGCTCGGCTTTGCCGTGCCTGTGCTGCGACGTAACCCGACCGGGGCAGGCACCCTCCCCCACAGCGAGGAGAAGCCGGGCCTGGCCGAGATCTTTGAGCACCGCTTCCGTCCCATCTCCACCGGAATAGCGGTGCCTGCCTTCGCGTTCTTCTCCGCGGGCGTCGCCATTGGCGGCTTTGAAGGCCTGGGCCGCGCGCTGACTGACCCGGTTGCCATCAGCATTGTTGCTGCCCTGGTTCTCGGTAAGCCGATCGGCGTGCTGCTGACCACGTGGGTGCTGACCTTCTTCACCAAGGCCACTCTGGACAAGTCCGTGAAGTGGGTGGACCTGACCGGCATCGGCATCCTTGCCGGCATTGGCTTCACGGTCTCCCTGCTGGTCAATGACCTTAGCTTCGGCCTGGGCTCTGCGCATCATGAGGATGCCAAGATCGCGATCCTCACGGCGTCCGTGCTTGCCGCAGTCCTCGCATCGATTCTGCTGACCATCCGCAACCGCCGCTACGCGGTTCTGGAGAGGGCCGAGCAGCTGGACGCGGACAACGACGGCATCCCCGACGTGTTCCAGGACGGCAAGGGGAATTCCGGGCTGTAGGTTTCTGGGTTGCTCGGCCGGGCCTGGTTCGGGTTCCGGGCCTGGTTCGTTCCGGGTTCGGGTTCCGGGCCTGGGCTGGGTCGCTTCCGGGCCGGGTTCGGATTCCGGGCCTGGGCCGTTGGGGTCAGGGCGGGTTTCCCGCGCGTGCCCTTCACCCGTATGTCGCCCGTGGCCTTCACCCGGATGTCCTGTGTCGCAATGACGTCGTTTAGCGCCCTTCCCGCCATCCTCTGCTGCAATGACGTCGCTATGGCCGTTCCGAAGCAGCGTTATTGCAGCACAGGTTTCTTTCCGGGGCTCCTGAACGACGGTATTGCCACACAGGATGAACCGCTGCAGATGATCGGGGTCCAATGGGGCCTACCGGGCACGGATTACGGGGGCTTTCGGGGGATCCAGCACACTCTTGCGCTGCTCCCCCGAAACAGCTTCAAACCTTCGGGCAGATACCGCTCCTTACGGGACGAACCGCGCAACCCTCGGTGAGGTAACGTCGTTCCGCCCGTCCCAAAACGGCGTTACCTCACCAAAGGTTGCCGCCAAGGACCTCTTTCCAGCGTTATCTCCCCGAAGGTTGCGTCGGATTCGGTCGTGCACCGACCAGAATCACCAGCATTCGTGGCTGTTCTGCCCCAGTTGATATGTCCGGTAAACCGGATCTCCGGCAACAGCGCCGTTCATAGGCTGAATTCGGACCGTGTATTTCCCCAGGAACTGTGGCCCCGCTGGTTTGGGGACGATCCTGATAGCTGCCGTATTTCCGGTAACCGTTGCCTCAACACCTGCGGTGCCGTTCTGTGACCTGACTGTCACTGCATAGCGCGTTGCGTTGGCAGCCCGTGGCCAGGAGAGCGCTAGTTCGGAATAGGCCGTGCTGGTGTCCCAGGCGACCGGCGAGCAGGTTAGCGGCGCGATGCTTCCCGTTGGGGCGGCAGCTCCCGAGTCACCTTCATGGCAGTTGCTGCCGTTATGGTGCTCGTACTGGTAGGTCCGGTAGACCGGGTCCCCCGGTACGCCGTTCTTCATCGGCAGGACCCGGACGGTGTACAGCGAGTAGAACGGCGTCGCGCCGGTCTGCGCGTCCCCGTTCTTTTGGGACTTCTGCCGCTCAAACCGGTAGACAGCCTCGGGGGATGTGACGGTCTGGGACCGGTCGTAGCTGTACTTCCCGGTGTTGTTACGCACCGTGATGACATAGCTGGTGGCACCCGTGGCCGCGGGCCAGAAGAAGCGGACGTCAGCGAAGTTGTTACTCATCATCTGCTGGTGACTCAGCAGCGGTGCGCAGGTCAGCCCGGAAACAGCACCGGGACGGTCCGCGTAGGCAGTCTGCGCAGAAATCAGAGACGTGCCCGGCGGCAGTGTCGGTCCGGGCGGTGCCGCCGTGCGGACCTGAAGATTCACCGACGCCGAAGCGCTCCACAGCGCGTAGGCTGCGGGCGCTCCGATGCCCAGCGTGACGGTCACACAGAATGCGACGACTGCCGTCTTGAACCCCGGCTGTGCCCGCCAACGGGCGAACCATCCGGCCTTTCGATTGAGTTGTGGTGTTTCAGGATGCTGAGATGTGGGGGGTTGGTGCAACGTGAACCTTATTAGAGCTGTCTGCACCGCCGGCGGTAGGGGCACCGGCGAAGCACGGGGATTTACGACGGCGCCAAGGTCCAGGCGCCGCTAAGCGGGCTTCTTGGTCCTGCTGTGTAAGGACTTCGAAGGTATCCGCTCAGAGACGATTACATTGGTAAGAAAGGTAGAAATACGCCGGTTCTGCGGGCGGGGCCGCATCGGCTTGATCACGTATCGCAGCGGCTTGGATCTCACTCGGCAAAGCCTGCGGCGCCTGGTCTAAACGAACAGTGCTGACCGTAACTGAGATACGTTTGCCCGACAGGCTACCACCGATATATTCCCCCAAACCATGAAGATCTTTGAGGTTGAAGCTGCCTGTATTCGGCACGGCATAATATATCGGCTCGGACCTGTCCGGAACTGAGATCACTGCTGTCACATACACCCCCTCCGGCATTGCAGCGGCAGACGGTGCGCTGTAACGCATGGATACGACGCCCAGAATGGTCCGCTGCATGCACTGCACGCTTCCCGTTATCACGGGCAGCGGAGGCTTTACCGTCTGAACAGTGACCATCCCCCTCACCGAAGAACTCCACAGCGCATAGGCAGCCGGAGCGCCGACACCAAGAATCACGGTGAGGCAGAACGCCACAAACGCCGTCCGGAACCCGGGCTGCGCGCGCAGCCTGCCGAACCAGCCTCGTTCGGCTCCGGTAACGTCCCCTTCAGTTGCAGCCCCCCGCTGCTTCCTATTCATAGCGATTCTCCCGTAAACGCAGCACCACAGCCGCCGCGAAGACGACCCCCATCGTTATAAGGAGCGTACCGGACAGTGACCTGATCACCGGTTCGACAGTGCTCGCGAAGCCGGACGCCAGCGGAGCCTCAAGTTTGGACACTGATTTCGGCAAGGACGAGGCTCCGGCGACCTGACGGACACTGCCCTCCCCCATAGCGAACGCCGGGACGGCGTCCGTCGATCGCCCAGTACCGGCGAGCACTGCAACGTCGCTGCGTTCCCGGGACGGGGTCGCCTGAGGCGAGGCGCTCGGCGCAGAGGGGGTAGGCGAAAGGCCGACGGCGGCGCATGCCGGCCGGGCCGCTTGCCCGGCTGCCTCGGACTCGAGCAGGAAGACCAAGTCGAAGTCGGCGTCGCGGTTGCGGGTTTCGTTCCCTGCTTCCAGGGCGAAGTCGACGGCGAAGCTGAGAAGGATGTCCTGTCCCGGACGCAGCTGCCAGCTCTGGTTGATGTCCGTGCAGGTACCGGTGCCCCCGAGCGGCAGGTTGGAGGACGGCCCTGAGCCGTCTCCGGCGCGTAGTCCAAGGTAGCCGTTGAGCTCCTCATCCGACCGGACGATGAGCGCAGCGGAGGTCAGGGAGGCGGCGTCGGCACTATTGTTCCGTACCCAGATCTCTGCCATGGCCGTAGAGCCGGGGACGTAGACGATCGATTCCCGGAAAACCGGGCCGCTAAGCGCAGTAGAGTAGTTGCGGCCGTCGGTGCTGAACTGGAGGTAATCGCTGGCGGCGGTCGCAGCGGGCATCCCGGCCAGGCAGGCGGCTGCGGTCAGGGAGCCGACCGCCGCTGCGCTGAGCCAGCGACGCCGGCCGGGCCGGCTTGGTTCGTGGTGCATCAGACGGTGGCGTGTGCCCGGGCGTGACGGCGGGTTCGGGGCAGGTGCTCGTGGGCATCGCAGTCGCACTCGGTGAGGACGGGGTCGTCGTGCTCTACCGGGTCCTGGGCCCCGAGTCCGGCCGGGTCGGTGGGACCCGCGACGGGAGCCGGCACGCCGGCGTCGGGGGTCTGGCCGCCGGTCTCGGAATCTGAAGAGCTGCGGCGCTTCTGGGCCAGTGCACCACGGACCAGGGTGACGACGCCGTATCCCATCAGGGCGACGGCGCCCCACTGGGCGATTTCGCCGCGGTCGGAATTACCCAGGCTGTTGGCAACGAACCCAACGTAGGGGACGGCGTAGAAGAGCTTGCCGCGCACCTGAACTTCGCGGACGGGCAGTTCGTCTTCCACGGAGTTGTTGTCGCCTTTGGTGGTGAACAAGACTTCGCCATCCTGGGAAGCGCCGATGCCGGTGATGCGGTGGGTGATGACGGTGTCTTTGCCGGACTCAATCTGGTACGTGATGATGTCCCCTACGCGCAGTTCCTCGAACGGAACCGGCTTGACCACCAGGAAGGTGCCCGGGGCGTATTTGGGTGCCATGGAGCTGGTCAGGACGCTGTACGTCTGGGACCCCGTGAGCAGCGGAACGATGACCAGTGCCAGCGCCGCCAGGACAGTGACGCACAGTGCGAGGTAGCTGATCGCCGTCCCAGCCAGGCTGAGTGCGGTGACGGGCTTCTCTGCTTTTCTGCGGCCTTGTGACATGGTGGCTTCCTTTGCGGTCCATGGTGGGCGGTCATGGCTTTACTTGGGTGACGGTCAGTCTTACGGGGATCTCGGCGGTAGTACCAAGGGCCGCGGTGTCGACGGTTGTTTCGAGCTTTACCAGCAGGCAGATATGCCGCTCCTGGTTCTGAGCAATGGTGTTCAGAACCGGTGGAATGACCGGGTACTTAGACGGGTCAGACGGGCACTGTGAGTTCGTACCGCGCTCCATTACGCGTACTGTCAGATGGCCTCTGAACGCGCCTGATGCGGGGTCTACCGAAATAGTCGGCTGGACTTTCATATTGCTTGACGCGTTGCTCTTGTTCTCGATCTGTACCGTGGCAGACGTGGACTCTCCGGGCTTGATTGCCGAGAGGCCGGGCAGGTTGACAGTCTGCTGTGGACCCGCCATCTCCACCTTGTTGACCAGAATGCTGAAGTTCGCTGCCTGCACGGTTCCGGGTTTTACCGAAACAGCCGCGTTCCAAAGTGCGTAGCTCCCCTGGACCGTCATGAGTCCCAGCACTACGGCTGTGAGGACAAGTCCTGCAGCTTTCAGTGCTCGAACGCTCTTCATGCGGAATTCCTCCAAGGGAACAGGCTGTGCGCGGAACCTGTGCGCCGCGCACAGCCAGGGGTTAGAACAAGATGATGCTTGGACTAAGGTGCCTTCGTGGGGGCAATCTGCTCCAGCTTGAAGCTGACGTTGCCGAGGTCGGCACTGGCGCCGACGTTCGTCCGGCCACCAGTCTCTTCCTTGAAAGTGAAAGTGCTCGAGGCGGTCACAGTGCCTGCTTCAGCTGGCGTGATCTCGGCATCTGCAAGGACGTCCACATTGCCCTTCATCACGGTGACCGGGCCGATGACGGCGTTGTTCGCGAATACACCGGTTGTAGGCAGGCCGGTGACCGACAGATCTGCCTTCATCTCGGCTCCCACGAGGGTGATGTCCAGCAGGTGCTTGTAGGTGAGGGTCTCACCGGGAACGATGCGGTAAGCAGCAATATCTTCGATCTTGGTTCCGGCTCCGTTGTACCAGCCATTGGTGCTGTCAGTCTTGGGCTGCAGATTCAAGTCACCGGCAGCGATCGTGCCGGCGTTTGCTTCCACCGACTGGTTCCACACAGCAAGCGTTCCGCCGCCGCCGAGGAGCAGTGCCACGCCTACGCCGGTTGCCAGTGCGCCTTTTGCCATCTTGTTCATTGTGTTCCCCTTGTTTGTTCTTGGTTCCGACGTCATGTGAGACATCCGAGACTTTCGGCCCGGGAAGGTTTTCCCTGCCGCTGAGGAATACTTTGCCGCCCGGAACGCAAGAAATTTGGCGGTCTAACCACAGGGTTCCGAAAACATTCGGTCAAAGCTCAAGGCCCCCGCAAGCGCCCCTCAACATCGGCGCAATCCGAAGCTCAAGCCCGGCTTAAACCACGGATTCCGCACGCAAACGGCCTCAATAACACGTCACCATGCGGATTTTTCTTCCCTAAGCACCCTTTTCCCGGCAGAATGGCAAGCACCCATATACATGCGTAAGGAGTACGGACGTGAGCACCGCTTCCACTACATCGGCGAAGTCCTACCGGGTTATCAACCCGGCAACAGGCGAACCCGGCGAAGAGTTCCCCCTGGCCACCGATGCCGAAATCCAGGACGCACTGGCGGCGTCGCAGGCTGCCTTCGAATCCTGGCGCGAAGTTCCCATCGAGGAACGCGGGAAGATCGTCACCCGCATCGCTGAGCTGTTCACCGAGCGCAAGGATGAGCTCGCCGCAATCATCACCGAGGAAATGGGCAAGCCCCTGCCGGAGTCCGCAGGCGAGGCCGAGTACTGCACGGAAATCTTCGAATACTTCGCTACCGAGGGCCCCTCACTGGCCGCAGACCAGGAGATCAAGGCAATCGGCGGCGGCCGCGCCGTCATCCAGAAGCTCCCGGTGGGCCCGCTGCTGGGCATCATGCCGTGGAACTACCCCTACTACCAGGTGGCCCGCTTCGCTGCACCCAACCTGATGCTGGGCAACACCATCGTCCTCAAGCACGCCGAGTCCTGCCCCAAGTCGGCGCTGGCCATCCAGCAGATCATGGACGACGCCGGTGTGCCCGCGGGCGTGTACCAGAACGTCTTCGCCAGCCACGGCCAGATCGCTGACATCATTGCCGATCCCCGGATCCAGGGTGTCTCCCTCACCGGCTCCGAGCGCGCCGGCGCCATCATCGGCGAGCTGGCCGGCAAGAACCTCAAGAAGGTTGTGCTCGAACTCGGCGGATCCGACCCCTACGTGGTGCTGGACACCGACGACGTCAAGGAAGCAGCAGCCAACGCCTGGGCCACCCGCCTGGAGAACACCGGCCAGGCCTGCAACTCCAACAAGCGCATGATCGTCGCCGAGGACATCTACGACGACTTCGTTGCCGAGCTGACCAACCTGGCCAAGGACCTCAAGCCCGGTAATCCGGCCGAGGCAGCCGAGGGCACCTACGGCCCGCTCTCCTCCCGCTCCGCCGCGGAGGGCCTGGCCGAGCAGATCCAGGACGCCGTCTCCAAGGGCGCCACTCTGCACGCCGGCGGCACCCTCTCAGACGGCCCTTCCTCCTACCTGGCCCCGGCCGTGCTCACCGGCATCACCCCGGAAATGCGCGCCTACCGCGAAGAGCTCTTCGGCCCGGTAGCCGTGGTCTACAAGGTCGGCAGCGACGAGGAAGCCGTCAAGCTCGCCAACGACTCCGACTACGGCCTGGGCGGCGTCGTCTTCTCCACTGACGAGGAACGTGCCCGCAAGGTCGCGGCGCAGCTTGAGGTTGGCATGGCCAACGTCAACGGCGTGGGCGAAGGCGCCGGCATCCCGTTCGGCGGCGTCAAGCGCTCCGGCTACGGCCGCGAGCTGGGCCCGCTGGGCATGGACGAATTCGTCAACAAGCGCCTGTTCTACATCGCCGAGTAAGCAGGTAACAAGCAAAGCACCACAGCACCGCAAACGCACGACGCCGGCACCTGCCCTGGGTGCCGGCGTCGTCCGTCTTTCGGGGAAAAAACACCGGTGAACCGAAATTTGCGGGATCTTGAGCCTGCTCCGGGTCCGTTCCTGAGCTTTGCCTGCCAGTGTTTAGGCATTGATCGGCCCAGCTCCTCCACAAAAGGCAGCGCACCCCCAGGAGGACCAGCTTGTCTCCCCACCCCAGCACACCGGCAGGACGCGCCAACCGCGCCTTCGGTGCTGCTTCCAGCACCCGTTTCGCGGCATGATCGCGTTGGATAACCGTCCCGCCGCCCGGAGACTCGTTTCCGTGCGTGTGCTGCGGGATCTGAGTGACCAGCTTGGGGCCGGCACCAGCCGGCAGTTTGTGGTCGACTACGTCCGGCTGTGGGACAGCCGTTATTCACGCCTGGTTTCAGCCCTGCACAACACTGACTTCGCGGCAGCCATGGACGTGGTGCTGAGCATCAAGACCGCGAGCCAGATGGCCGGTGCCGAGCGCCTGGCCAAGCTCGCGGCCGAGGCCCAGGACCTGGTGCGCAGCCAAGACCACGCAGGCCTGGTGGCGCTGCTGGAACCGCTTGAGCAGTGCGGCCAGGCGACCATGCACGAACTCGGCCAGGTACTGCACGGCCTGTAATGTTCCGGCACATCGGCTGACCTGTGGCTTTGCTGGTTTAACCTGAGGATAACCAGCTCGCGCGGAAGAGGACAGATGTCAGTGAACATGTGGCGGATTCCGCCGTCGCTGGACTTCCACCGCCGGTTCGGCCGGCTCAGTCCGCGCCTGCAGGTACTCTGCGCCCAACTTCCGCTGGTGGCGACCCTCGGCGTGATCACTCTGGCCTGGACGGCCCTCTTCCCGCAGCTCTTCTCCTCCACCGGTGTGCTCACCGGGCTGGGTATCATTGCCGCCGCCACCGCTGTGGCCGGGCTCCTGCCCTGGGGCCGCCTGCCGGCCTGGAGCACGTGGATAATTCCGCTGCTTGACCTGCTGGGCATCGGTTTCCTCTACTCCGGCGGGCAGGGCCTGATCACCGGGGTGTCCCTGGTGCAGCTGTTCCCCGTGGTGTGGATGGCGTGGTCCCGGGTGGCACCGCGCGCCGCCGTCGTACTGACCGTGCTGAGTGCCCTGCTCATTGTCTGGGGGCCCATCTTCGCCTCCGATGGTCCGGTGGAGCGCGAATCCCTGGCCGCGCCGATCCTGGTGCCCCCGATCCTGGGCGTGGTGTCCTACGTCTGCGGCGCGATGCGGCTGGAACTTGAAACCTGGCGCGAATCCCTGCGGACCAAGGACGCACAGCTGGTGGCCGCCCTGGAAGAGAGCAAACACCGCGCCCAGCTGCTGGACGGCGTGCTGAACGCGATCGGCGTCGGGGTGCTGGTGGTGGACGCCCAGGGCCGGGACGTGCACCGCAACACCGCGCAGATCGTCCTGGACGACGGCGGGATGCGCGCGCGGAACGCGGCAGGCGGCGTCGTGCAGGTCTTTGAGGCCGACGGCGTGACCCCGCTGCCGCCGGATCAGCTGCCCGCGCGCCGGGCGCTGCGCGGATCCTTCGAGGACCTGCAGATCTGGGCCGGCGGCCCGGACAACCGAATGGCGCTGAGCGTCTCCGCCCGGACGCTGCGGGACGACGACGGCCGGGTGACCGGCTCAGTGATCGCCTCCACGAACATCACCGCCATGGTCAAGGCCCTGCGCACCAAGGACGACTTTGTTTCCAGCGTCTCCCATGAGCTGCGCACCCCGCTGACCTCGATCCTCGGCTACCTCGAGATGGCCCTGGATTCGCTCAGCGACCCGGAGGTACCCGCCGAGCGGATCGCCGGACACCTGGAAGTGGCCCAGCGCAACGGGGACCGGCTGCTGCAGCTGGTCTCGGACCTGCTCGCCACGGCCGGCGGGTCCGGCACCATCACTCCGCTGCCGCTGCCGCTGGCCGAACTGGTGGATGATCGGCTGCAGGCCGCAGGTCCGCGCGCCCGGGCCGCCCAGGTGCAGCTGGTGAACAAGGTGCCGCCGGGCCTTTCGGTTTACGCGGACCCCAACCGGCTCTGCCAGGTGCTGGATAACCTGCTCTCCAACGCGGTGAAATACACGCCCGACGGCGGCACGGTCACCGTCAGCGGGGCGGCGGACGAAAACCGCACGGTCTTCAGCGTGGCGGACACCGGACTGGGCATGAGCGAGGAGGAACAGGCCGGGCTGTTCACCCGCTTCTTCCGCACCGAGGCCGTGCGCCGTGCCGGCATTCCCGGCGCCGGGCTGGGCATGGCGATCAGCAAGGGCATTGTGGAGGCGCACGGCGGGGAGATCACGGTGCAGAGCACTCCCGGAGAGGGCACGGTCTTTACCGTCTCGCTGCCGTCAGCGCCCGACGCCGCTGCCTCCGAAGAGCCCGGGCACGCCATGGCGGGCGGAGCCTAGGGGAACGCCCCGGCTTCATCGAGATGGCAGAAACTGCTCGAATAAGCGGTCTAACGGGCAGTTTCTGTGATCTCGATGGGGTGTGAGGGTGGGGTGTGAGGATGGCGTGTGGGGGTGAGGATGCCTAGACCGTAACGTCGCTGGGCGGAGCCAGCCGGTACCCGACGCCGCGGACCGTTTCCAGCCAGCGCGGGGAGCGGGAGTCGTCGCCGAGCTTGCGGCGCAGGTTGCCCACATGGACTTCCACGGTGCGCTCGTCAGCCTCGGAGATGTAGGACCCGGTGTGGTATTCCTCGCCGCGCAACCGGCGGACCAGGTCCGTCTTGCTGCGCACACGGCGGCCGGATTCAAGCAGCGCCTGCAGCAGGTCGAACTCGGTGCGGGTCAGGTCTACATGCTTACCGCCCAGCATGGTGGTGCGGGTCCCGGCGTCGAGCACCAGTCCGTTGTGCCGGAACACATCCGAGCCCTCCGGCGGCACCGGAGTGGCGGCCGGCACGGCGGGCTGCGAGCCGGACGTCATCCCGGCCTGCACGGGCGCGGCGGTCTCGGCTGTACCGGCGGCGCCGTCCTTGCGGGGCCGGCGCATCATCGCGGAGATCCGGGCGCGCAGTTCCCGCGGGCGGAATGGCTTGGTGACGTAGTCGTCGGCGCCGGCTTCCAGGCCCATCAAGGTGTCGAGTTCCTCCGCGCGGGCGGTGAGCATCACAATGTAGGCGTCGCTGAACAGGCGCAGCTGGCGGATCACTTCAAAGCCGTCAATGTCCGGCAGGCCCAGGTCCAGAGTGACCACGGCAGGGTTGTGCGTGCGCACTGCTTCCACGCCCTCGGAACCCGTGGGGCTGGCATGGACTTCAAAACCCGACTGCTGCAACACTGCATGCAGAAGATCGCGGATGTCTTTGTCGTCCTCGATAATGACCGCTACACGCTGCGTTTCCATACTGATGCGGATTTTCCTGTCCTGCGAGACCGAAGATAAAACGAGACCTGCTTGTACCCTTTTGGGCATCTTACAGGCTCGGACGATAAGCTGAAGACCCATTAAGTTCCAACTGCAAGGTAGCGGCCCCGTGTCCAGCTTTAAGGGCAGGGCCCTTTCCCTGCTTGGTATTCACAAGGATTTCCACGAGCTGAGTCTCCGCGTCCGCGTGGCCCTGAGCCAGCTGCCGCTCTTCACCGCCGTCGCAGTGCTGATGCCGCTGGTGCTGATCATCAAACCGTCGGCTTTCACGGACCCGGCATTGCTCACCGGGCTGGCGCTGATCGGTATTCTTTCCGCTCTTTCCGTCGGCGTGGCCTGGGAGAAATATTTCCAGCCGGCGTACTGGATCATTCCCATTCTGGATTTTGTAGCGATTGGTTTTCTCTACAATGCGGTCCGACCCGAGGTCACCGGCACAGTGCTGCTCTCCGTTTTCCCGGTTTTCTGGCTGGCGTGGTCCGGGCATGCGCCGAAGACTGCTGCACTGCTGACGGTCACGGGGTCGCTGCTGATTGTCTGGTCCCCTCCGCTGCTGGCCGGCAGCACCCGCCCCGAGGACTACCTCTCGGTCCTGATGATGGCGGTGGTGAACCTGCTGGTGCACAAGGCCGCCTCTGTGATGACGCTCTCCGCCGACGGCCAGCAGCTTGCCCTGGAGCAGAAGGACAGGGCGCTGAAGACCAGCCTGCAGGACAGCCGGCGCCGCGCCCAGCTGCTGGACGCCGTGCTGGAGGCGATCGACGTCGGCGTTATTGTCCTGGCCAAGGACGGGCACGTGATGCTGATGAACTCCCGGCAGCTGGCCACCCATGCCCTTGCGCTGCCGGCGGATGACAAGAGCGCCGAAGCGGACCTGCTGCTCTTCGAGCAGGACGGGCACACCCCCGTTCCGCCCGAGGACCGGCCGCTGGCCCGGGCCATGCGCCGGGAGGCCTTCTCCGACTGCCTGATCTCCATTGGCCGCGGCCCCGGTCAGCGGGCCATGGCGGTTTCTGCCCGGCCGCTGCTGGATGAGCACGGCGAATTCAACGGATCGGTGATGGCCTTCAGCGACGTCACGGACATGCTCCGCGCCCTGCGCGCAAAGGATGACTTCGTGGCCAGCGTCTCGCACGAGCTGCGCACTCCCCTGACTTCGATCATCGGGTACCTGGACCTGGCGCTGGACGCCGATGAAGACCAGCTGCACCCCCAGCTGCGCAGCTCCCTGGAAGTGACACTGCGCAATGCCGAGCGGCTCCTGGTGATCGTCTCGGATCTGCTGACGACGGCGTCGGGCTCGGTCCATCTGGAACGCACCGAGCTGTGCCTCGGGGAGCTGGCAACCTGCGTGGCCGGATCTGCGCAGCCGCGGGCCCAGGCCGCCGGCGTCGAACTACGCCTGGACATCCCGGAACCGGTGCGCGGGTCCTTTGACCAGGTACGGCTGCAGCAGGTGCTGGACAACCTGCTCTCCAATGCCATTAAGTACTCGCCCGACGGCGGCACGGTAACCGTCCGCGTCCGGCGCGAGGGTGAGCTGGCGGTACTGGAGGTCCAGGACCAGGGCATCGGCATGACCGAGGCGGAGCAGGCTGAGGTGTTCACCCGGTTCTTCCGCTCCGCGGCCGTGAAGAAAGCGGCGATTCCCGGTGTCGGGCTGGGCCTTGGCATTACCCGGGACATTGTGGAGGCGCACGGCGGAAGGGTCACTGTCTCCTCCCGGCCCGGTGCCGGCAGTGTGTTCCGGGTGGAGCTGCCCCGTGAGTCCTGTGCCCGGCAGGTGGGTGCGGCAGGGTAATCTCGATCTCGGTGCCGCGTGCTTAGTGCTTGACGCACCAATGCATTCCGCGGTGGCCGCCGCCGTTCCAAGTTGAGATCCGAGGATATGACAGAGACCGCCCCCTTCCGCATCCTGACCGTATGCACCGGCAACATCTGCCGCTCCCCCATGGCCGAGCGCCTTCTCCAGGCCGGGTTCGATTCGGTGGCCCCGGGCGAGTTCGAGGTCCGCAGCGCCGGCACCGGTGCCCTGGTGGGACACGCCATTGAGCCGCACGTGGCCGGGTTCGTGAATGTCTTTGGCGGCGACGCCAGCGGCTTCGTCTCCCGGCAGCTCACGCCGGAGATCCTGCAGGGCCAGGACCTGGTGCTGGCCCTGACACGGGACCACCGCAGCAAGGTGATGGAGCTGGCTCCCGGCCTGCTGCGCCGCACCTTTACCCTGCGTGAGCTCGCCCGGCTGCTTCCTGACGTCGACGGTAATGCCGAGGTTCCTGCGGCCGAGCGGTGGCGTGAGGCGCTCTCCCGTGCCCTCCGGCTGCGTTCCGCCCATCCGGCCGGCCCCGGCGAGGACGACGTGGTGGACCCCTACCGCCGTGACGACGCCGTGTACCAGCAGATGGTCCGTGAGCTCACCCCTGCGGTAAAGGAGCTGCTCGCCTGGGAATACCAGTACCGGTGACCACGTCCCGTCCCAGCCGGCAGGTTCGACGGCGCCGCTTCCTGGCCGCGCTGTTCGGGCTGTACCTGGTGGTGCTGGCCTTCATTGCGTTCTGGCCCTCCCCCGTTGATTCGGGTTCTGCCGGCGGCACGTTGCGGACAGTCCTGGCGTGGCTTCATGAGCACGGTGCTCCCGGCTGGTTCAATTACAACTTCGTTGAGTTCACCGCGAACATTCTGCTGTTTGTGCCCTTTGGGTTCCTGGGCGCGGCGTATGTGGACCGGAGATGGGTGTGGGCCGTGCCGGTTGCGGGGTTCTGCATTTCCGGCTGTATAGAACTGGGGCAGCTCCTGTTTCGGCCTGACCGCTTTGCGACGATGAACGATCTCGTGGCTAATACGTTGGGAACCGCGTGCGGAGCGTTGCCTGTGAAGGTGTTTATACCTGAACGGAAGGACCCATCTATAGCCGTCTGGCACCCTTAGGACGTGGCCACTCGGATCCGGGACTCTTCGTCACAGGGTCGGTGTTAGCTCTCCTAAACGTCGTATAGCTTTTCATCCCCTCCGAAAACGGTGAAATTGTGTCGGTGTGCCGATTCCCCGGTCCACCTCTCGCACACATTCATGATTTGGCCAGACATGTCCGTGACAGGCATGACCCTCACCTCTGATCGAACGATTCGTTTCGCCGCAAAACACCGGCAAGCCCTCGTCAAGAACCAGTAAAGCGGGTGATGATTACTCCCGTTATTCTCACGACTCAACCCCGAACCCGGCAGCCGTCCAGATGCGCCGTCGCCCTCGCTTTAGTCCTCAAGTTTAAACCCGTTACCCCGTCACAAGAGATGGACTCAAGACCGCAGGCAAGAACGAGCATTGGTTGTCCGATGCTGAGGCGAACCATTGCGCAAAGATACAGATTCCAGCCGGCATATCCGTTCTGATACCAACGGAGATTCATACCTCATGTGCGCGCCGCGTTACGGTTCCAGCTCGCCAGTAGTTTCCGAGTCCCTCACCCGCAGAGCGACCATACTGTTAGGACCCAATCGGAGTACTGCAAATTACCCCTGGCTTCCTTCTGGAGCTCCAAGGTCGGCGAGCTTAGACTTCAGGGACGGGGCCATCGTTCGTACATACGTTGCCGTGAGGTGGTTGCTATCGCGGTAGACAAACACATTACCGATCACAACGGAACACTGTTCAGCAGGGCATATGTGGTCGGTCATGTCGAAAACCTCCATGCCCCCTGCGATTTCCGCAGCAGTCTGTTGTGCAGCTAACCCGTTCTTCATCGCCACAACACGGTCAACAGCACATTCCGTGAGGCGTTCCTCGTTAGCCATAGCGCACTCCGGTACATTGATCCCAGGGCGTGGCGTATCTCCCAGAGCAGCAACAGTAATGCCGCTGTCTCGCAAAACCGCCCAAGTTGCGGCCAGTGAATCGGCCAGAGGACGCCCATCTGCTGTGTCGTAGGCCTGCCCGCTGGTAAGAACGAGGTCCGGCTTCTCAGGCCCAGTAAGAGCCGTCATCACATTGTCATGCCAAGTGAGACAGGAATCATATGTTTTCTGGCCGCCTTCAGCCATGATCATGGTCCCTACGAAAGCGCAAGACGATTTCGTGTAACTGTCGACTCGCCAACCATTCTCCTGAGCCAGCCGGCCTAGAGCAGGAGTCCATTGCGCTGCGTGTGAGTCACCCACGATGGCAATCCGATATTCAGCTGCCTCATCGCCGAAGACGCAGTGCTCTGCCTGGTCTTCGTTGACGTTCTGGTGGCACCCCCTAGAAACTGTGTCTGGAGTATCCTCGGCGGCGTACATAGCCAGAGGCACGAACTCGCCAGGCCTATCTTGCGGCTTTCCGACGGACGGGTCCATGGCAAGCAGTTCCGCTCCCCTGATTGGTTCAGCAGTCCTTGCCTCTGAACCGGATACGGGCAATGGCGTGGGTGTAAAGTCCGCGTTGTTGCTGGGCTTAGGGACGAGAAGAATACTTGAGGCGGTAATTGCCACGCAGCACGTAACGATGGTGGTCAGCCCAAGAGCCGTTCCGTGATGCTCTAGATATCGCCAGCGAAGGACCGGACGCTCCAAATACCTGTAACTAAGGATGGCGGGAATGAAGCTTACTGCGATGATCGTTAGACCCTGCGTGAACGAAAGCCCGTTGAGGAGATATGTCCCGACGACGATCAGGGGCCAATGCCAGAGATAGAGCGAGTACGAAATGTTGCCTATCCATGTGAACGGGCCCAACGAAAGCAGGGCACCGACCCCGCTCTGAGATCGGCCATTCATCCCTGCGACGATTATTGCCGCAGCGCCAAGAGTGGGCAGAAGGGCAGCAAATCCAGGAAAAGCGGTACCGCCCGTGATGACGATGGCCGAAGCAGTTATTGCAGCAAGCCCGACCCAGCCCAGAATTTTGGCAGCACGGACACCAATTCGGGCTAGTTCTGTGGCAAACAAGGCCACAATGGCACCTATTCCCAGCTCCCAGAGTCGCGTCGTTGTAACAAAATAAGCGGCACCCGGGTTCAGTTCCGTGTAGTAGATGGAGAACACAAAGGATGGAATGGTCAACGTAAAGACTCCTGCACGAGCAAACGCCAGAGAACGTTCGACGTGCCAAGTGGAACCTCTACCGGTTCGTTTGCGAGACCTCGCAAGGAGACAGGCGCCGACGAGGAGCAAAGGCCAGACTATGTAGAACTGCTCTTCGACAGCCAGCGTCCAAAAGTGTTGCACTGGGCTGGCTGCTTGGTCCTGCTGCAAGTAGTCGGTTGAACTATCAGCGAAAACCCAGTTGACGATGTTGAAAGCGCTACCGAGAAGCTCGGAGCCAATTGAGTCCCATCTGCCGCGCGGGAGGATGGATACGGTCAGAGCAGCGACAGCGAGGAGCACGATTGTCGCCGCTGGCAGAATACGCTTAGCTCGACGTGCGTAGAACCCGAGAAGGGATATCTGCCCGGTGTTCCTTATTTCTTTGATTAGTAGGCCCGTGATGAGGAAGCCGGATATCACAAAGAAGACGTCAACGCCCACGAACCCGCCCGGAACAAATGGGGCACCAGCGTGGTACAGGAGGACAGTCCCTACCGCTATCGCCCGAAGGCCCTGGATATCGCTTCTAAACGACTTGGCAGGCAATGGCCCCACACCCGCGCTCTTGCCCGACTGCGAGCGTAGAAGAGTAGATGCCATGTAATAAACCCCCAGGGAGAGACCGATGACGGCTCCCAGCGCCGCCCGGACAATTCTAACGCCCCCCAGAGGCCGAAATTACATAGGGAAGACGATACGGGGATAACCGCTGGCTGAACTGTAACCAAGACGCCTTTGTGCGCTGCTCCCCATCCTGCAGCGGGTTGTTAAGAGAACTGTCAGTCGGACTAGATGAAGAACGTGCCGGGTTTATGCGCGCGCCGCGGTATTCGGTAAGGGAGCCAGCGTATTGGTGGGGCAGACTACTCGAACACACTCACCATGCAGGTGCCCGGCCCTCTAGCCTTTAGTCTTTACGCTCGTCCATGATCGGCATAAAAACATTTCTGCAGCCCTGTAGAGGAGTGTGAATCCAAATGGACAGACACGCAGAGCGCCTTAGCGTCAAACCCTAAACGGCGTACCCGTTTGCACCGGCGTCATCAGCTGCACGGGCGCGGCTTGGCTGTGCAGGGCATCGGAGAGACCCCTGAACAATTGTCTAGTTTTGACGTACAAGCAGACATAACTGCACTGTGTGGCAACCAACCGCCACCGCAGCCAGTCCTTACAGGTCCGGAAAGCCAGTGGTGGACACCACCCCTCGTGACCTCTGACTACTCGCGCAGCCCTTTGATACCTTGAGTCCAAGGACAAACAGGAGAATTGCAGTTAGATATATGGGCGCCAGAGAGCCGAGAGGTCCACGAAGAAATCCCAGGAGCGCAACGGCGATGAGAGGAGCCGCTATACCGATACGGCTTTTTCCGCCAGCAAGCCATGATCTATCTGCCTTACTCGCGAAAACCCCGAAGATGATCATTGCAACGAGCATGCCAACGATTCCGAATTCGATGAATATCTCTGCATGAAACGGCAAAGACAAGTCTGTAAAAGAGTAGTTTCGGTTTGACGCCACGTCAATGGAAGCCGGGGTGGCTTTCTCCGCCCAAATCGAACGCGGAAGGAAAAACAGTACGGCGGAAAGAACATAATGACCGAAGGAATGACCCCTGTCATTCACAAATATCTGTGAATTAGCCACCTGCTGAAAGCCATCAAAATCCATGCTAGCGAATGCCTCGGCGCCGGCCTTCAACGTCTCTGAACCTTGCACTCCGACTCTAAAGACATTCATTAGAGGATATATTACTAGCGTGCCAAAGACGGCTGCGCCCGCGACCACGAACCCGCCTCTCCTCGACCGCGGTTGAGCTAGGTAAAGAGCCAACGATCCGAATGCGATAACAGCGATATAGCGACTGTTCGCAGATGGATTGCAATAGAAGACGACCAGAGCCAAGGATAGTAGCAAAGCAGTCAGTTCGCTTCCATGCAGGCTCAGGAAGCCAGAATTTTTAATACGATCTCTGACTCGTATTACTGCAAGACAGGCCGCGGCTATGGAGACGGTTATGGGTAACTGTTTACCCAAGGCATAACGTAACCCTCCGACCTCCGCGAAGGACATACCGGACTGGTTAAGTGCCTCCACACGGTCAAATCGGTTAGCGAACATACCCGAAAATCCACCGCTTGCTGAAATAGCGAATGGCGCCAGCGCTATGCCTACGATAATCAGCCCCCACAAAACCCCGGCTCTCACCTGAATGACGCTTTGAGAGTGAACTCCTGCAGGCTGAATCCTTTTGTACGTGACTTCGTATGCCAGAGCGAACGCCACAACTGCTGCGAGAGTAAGGAAGATGGATGCGGAGATGATTCGGTGCTCTGTCATCAGAGGAGTATCTCCCCACGCAAACGAACCATGCGATAACTGGTAGATCGGACCAACACACAGCCAAGCAAAAATGAACGGGTAGAATACGAGGCCGACCAGACGCGCTCCTCGCGTATATGAACGTATGGTTCCCACGGTGCAAACTAAAGCGAGCAGTCCGAGAAGAACAGCGTTTACAGGGTTGTCGATTCCGACAAGCCAAGGAGTAAGGGCAGCTAAAACAACGATTGGAGCGAGGACATGAAGCGGAGTCCGCCCTCCACGTACGCTCTGGCCGTGTCTTATGCTGGCCGACACATTCCGTTGCCCAGCTTCCCGGCGCCCAGTTCTCTCC
Source organism: Arthrobacter sp. 3Tela_A (assembly GCF_049311025.1). NCBI lineage: Bacteria > Bacillati > Actinomycetota > Actinomycetes > Micrococcales > Micrococcaceae > Arthrobacter > Arthrobacter sp. 3Tela_A. Next base: position 14,425 of record NZ_JAXIOM010000047.1, on the reverse strand, counting down.
ACTTCGTTCCCCGCTAGTAAGTCCGAAGACATCATGTCCCTGGATTTGTATACGATTCAATAATGGCATGGCCGGGGAGGTCCCAGCCGACTTTCGCTCGTCAAGGTAGAAGACCCTCAAGCTGAGATGCTATCAGCCGTACGCACCCAACATTTTTGAACACGTATGAGGAACCGCTGCGCCAGCGGATGCGAAGATGTGGCCCAGTACTGACGGCGCTATCACGCCGAGTTACAGCTCACAAGGTTCCGATTCCTGTACCAGAACAACAAGCACCTGGTGCTCGTTTACCTTCGAGCCTGCCTGGGACGCGCGTCGAGACGAACTACGTCTCGAGGCGGTTTACTGTATCTCTTTGCGAGATTATGACCAAAAGTGTTGCAAGGTCTTTCGATAAATCTATAGGCCAGCCACGCAAAAAGAGGAAGAAACACGATACCTAAAATAATACCTAGCCATAGAGCATCACCAACAGCATCATTTATGATGCCCATAACAACGGGCGGGAGGAGGTACATGGAATAACTGATTGAGCCGAGCCAAGGGAGGAACTTGGGACCTTTAGCGTTGCGAAAATAAAAGGCGCAGGCGAAAAACAGAAGACCCGCTAGATATGAGGTTGAGTAAACAAACGCCGGCCATTCGCCTCCTTTATCCAACCCAATGTAAGAAGCAGTGGGTACAACTATGATGCTGGCTACGCAAAGTCGTACAAATGAAGTCTTAGGGATTAGGCTGTTATGCGCCATGAATGCTGCGTGCCCCAAGCAGGATACAGATAGCAACATGGGAACACTACCTGGAAGATCTCGTCCCATCAGGGATTCTACGATATTGCACAGTACAAATACGGCTAGCCAGACGTAACCAAGTCGCCACGCCTTTTCCAAGAACTTGAGTAGCTTTGCAGAGATCTGCTGCATATAGAATAGCCACTCTATACTCAGGGTCCACGCCGGACCTAGAAGCGCCACAAACCCTATGAGTTCCTGGAGCATAGTGTAGTTTGTGAATACTTCAAATATCCACGCGCCATTAGTCCAATCGGCATCCCTAAACTTCAATACCAAGGCCGAGGTAAGAACCAATATATATATTGGATAAAGGCGGAACATCCGCTTGATCAGAAACGACCTCACATCACCGTTTCGTAGGCTGAGAGAAATTACGTACCCGCTTACCAAGAAAAACGCAACGACACCAACCCTTCCAAAGTCAATGTAATTGCGAGTGAAATGGTTAAACTCAGGTACTGTCGCCGCTAGGTGGTGAGTAACGGCCACCATTACAGCAGCAAGCCCTCGTATCCACTCTAGGAATACTATTTTCTGTTTCAATTTTGATCCTATGTTGGTACACAAAGATTAGTGTTTGGTAGTGCAGTTCATGAACCGCACATAAGTGACCGGGGGCGAACGCGCCGCACAATTTACCCGCCCCAGGAAAATCGAAGGCGCGAATAGAGACCTGCTGACTGCTGTGCATATGCAAATATTATTGTATTAGGAGTTCAGTCTTCAGAAGCAATAAATGACAACAGTTGAAGCGCTCGTCATGATGCGTATCTTATTCGAAGTCCTACCTTTGGGCACGTCCGCATGGCGCGGTCCGGGTGTTCCTGGCAGACCGACTCAAGATCTCAAGATATTGCCAGAATTCGGCGTTTCTGACCAAGACCATATTAGTGCAGAGCCGAGACGGTCTCAGGATGTCGTCGTGAGGAATGCGCGTTCTAAAATTGCGACCGTGATGTATTGCGTTCCACCGGTGGTCTCCCCTCAGCCGCCCTCGGTTCGAGATACCGGGAGGACACATGAGAACGCAACGATTCCGGTTCGTTCGCCCTCACGGATACCGCAGGTTGGTGGTATCCGTACACCAAAGGCACGAATCAAAGAAAGCCCTGACTTTCCCGTTGTTCCGGGTCGACTCGCATTCACCAAACTTGCAAAGACGCACACTGTCGAGAATACCGATCACCGCGTCTCACGCCTGCTCGGTGAGACCGACCGATCCGTGTCACCTACCTCGTTTTCAGGCTTCGTCTGAACTTTCCGCAAGGCGGAGACCGTCACGGCTGAGTAGTAAATGCTCAGTAGACCGTAGGCCACGGCTGTAGCCGCAAGACCGCCCGTAACGCCCCATGTCCACACTGAATACACGAAGCTGGGCAACCAAGCAACTGCACATACCATGCTGCCCAAGTAGACTAAGGACTGCTTCCCGAGAGGTACCAGGCAAAGTTGGCCCAACGCCCTGGAGACCGTAAACGTCGCCATACCGACCGCGGTCCACATGTGAAGGTCGAGACTTATAGCGACTTCGTTCTGGTACAACCAGCGCACGGCCACTGGGCCGACCACAGCCCAGCCGCCGAAGACCAGAACCCCAAACACGTAAGTAAGCCACGTGATCCGCCTAATCCTCCTTGCTCGATCACGCACCTCCGTCGCAGACCCAACCCACCAAGCAAAGGCCTGCGGATAAAACGAAGTCGCATTATTGGCAGCTTTTTGCATACTATCGAGAGCCGTGAAGACAGGAAGTCCCTGTGGCAGGAAGACCGACACTAAAGTTACGCCGAGGTGCTGCTGTCCTGCGGCAAGGCCGCGGGAAAGCATACCTCCTAAATGCTCTCTGACGATGCATACTGCGCTTCTCGTGCGTCCCCAAGCCGCGCCGAAATCACCCCCTAGAATCGTCCATGCGTTAGCACCTGCCATAACTGCACCTGTGATAAAGAGGACGACAGCGTATGACCACAGTGAGCCCGTTAGCAGTAATAGTGGAAGAGACACCAAGTAACCTGCTAGCCGGACGCCAGCTTCATTGCGAATAACAAACTTAGCATTGCCAGTCCCTGCAAAGAACCACGACGCGTTTAAACAATTCAGACTCGTAGCTATCATGAAAAGGACGCATTCCCATTCAAAAGCCGGAGCGAGAGATAAACACAGCCAAGCAGTTACCGGGAGCAACAGCAGGAGAACTAGAGATCGCGATTTCAGGCTCTCCGCGTAGATCACCTTTCTCATCATAGCGTCGCTGGAGGCTACCTGCTGAGCACCCACAACCTGCCATGCCAGGCCGGCGACGATACTAAGAAATGCGCCCAGCGACTGTCCCAGTCCAACGGTTGCCCAACCGACAGGGCCGAAGTGAGAACTGATGACGGGAAGAAGCAAAAGCGTTGAAACCATTGTCAGGAGCGGCACCAGTGCGAAGCCGGCTGCGCGCTTTAAATGGCTCACTGTTGAAACCGAAAACGATAGAAATGCAAGCGGCCGATCTTGACAGGTCCTCTCATCAAATAGACGGCAGCACCCATTTTTGACCTAACTCGTAATCAAAAGACCTGGGTTCAAATGGTGAAAGCCCGCCTCCTGGATAGGGGGTTGTTTCGCCAAAATATATACCCTTGGGGGTGTCGAATAGGTCGATACGCATGAAGTCGAACTTTGCACCTAGAGACTCAGCTACTGCAATCATCCGATCGAGGCTCTCTGGACGAGGCGCCACGGCTGATTCCTGCCAAAAGCCTTTTGCGACTCCAAGACTATTCCAATCACGGTCGTACAACCGCATCTGATGACCATTGAATCGGTTCTCGTCCACCTGGATTACTTCGACGCGCCCCGCAAACACAAAGAACTTGTAGTCGCTTGGCGCGTTCTCGTCACCAATCCACTCCTCAAGGAAAATCAATGGATCTGCTTGACTATACGCCCACTCCCCCAAGACATCGGCCTGCATATTCTCAAGCCAACCGCGTGTAGCGTCTCCTAGTTCCTGTAGATCTGGTGTGCCGACACCTAGGTACACGCATTGTGACCGATGGTTTGCCTTCAAAATCCACCGATCAGGAAAATTGAAATCGCGAAGTTCTTGAATGTCCGTACCGCTCCAAAGCGTGCGCGGGACCTTGACGCCGCTTGTAGAACGTTCTGCAAACTCCTTCATTGAAAGCTTGTCACAAGTCCAGGCGATATCATCCCGTCGATCATTTATGATTCGCCAATTGACTTTCTCATTAAAGGACCTAGGCTTGTCTAGATTTGGCCAGCGACGGTGAGCCTTAAGGTAATGGATGCGCCTTCGTAGCGGCAAAGGGAGAGTTTTTAGAACTTTGTGTGCTGGGTGCATGTGTCTTGATGGTCCTTTTTTCTGTAATCTCAGACCGGATCGGCACTATTCTGCCTATAGGACTGCAGGGTTGCATCCAGGCTTGCCACAATCCTGTCGTCTGTATACTCTTTGGAAGTTTCTATGGCCTGTTCAGAAAGTTGGGCGATCATATCTTGGTCAAGAACTTTCAGAATCGTGGACACTAGGTCATCTTGATCGCCTGGTGTGTACAGAACGCCGTCTTGTCCGTCGGTTATGATTTCCCCAGGCCCTCCTCCTCGAGTGGCAACCACGGACAGGCCTGCGCCCATTGCCTGAACGATGACTTGACCGAACGGTTCCGGCACAGTAGAGGCATGAATGAGCATGTCGTGTTCATCTAGTATCGGTCGTACATCAGCTACGTGTCCTAGAAAGTTGACATGGTCCTCCAAACCGAGCTCCTGGACTAAGGACTTCAGTTCAGTTTCGTAGTCTTTTTCATCGAAGAGGGCAGCGCCGGCGATCGTCAGCTTATAGTCCCTGCCATCTTTAAGCCCCACCAATTTCGATGTCGCGTGGATGGCGTGATGAACACCTTTCCATCGCGAGAGACGACCGAGATACAGCAAGGCCACACGGTCTTTGCGAGTTAGACCGTGTCGAGGTGCAGGCACTTCTCCCTGTCGAATACCACATGGGCTTGGGACTACCCTAGTATTCATAGAAGGGCGCACGTCACGAATCGTGGATGCCGTCCACTCCGAATTGGCGAGACATGCCCCCGTTCGCGGTAGCGTTACCCACCGAGTGGCCGTCCGGTTTATCCACGACATCGCAGAGTCTTTGAGTCCGTCGCGCACCCAGTAAACCAAAAACGTCTTCCTAGGTTTCACCAAAGCACAGTAGAGCGCCGACCGCATAGAATTTGCCACCAGAACACGTGGGTTGTGCGTCCTCAGAAATTTTCTCAGTGCCACGAGGTCTAGAAACTCTCGGGGAATTCGGCGACTCATGGATGGCTCTACAACATGCACGTCGGCATCCGGAATGTTATCCCACAATCCTCCGCTCTGTAACGTCACTAACTGGAGATCCAGCTGGGACAGTCGTAGGTATCGTGCCAACGCTAACTCCGCGCCACCTGGCTCTGAGGTGTGGGTAACTAATACTAACGGCGTCTTTGAGTTGTCTTCCACGGTTCTTCCGCGTGTCGGATTCTTATGCACTGTACTGTCCTAATTGAACTTTTCTGGATCAACCCAATCATAAATTTCAGTTTGGAATCGCTCTTTGGAAAAGACCTTCGCTCGCTCCTTGCAGTCGAGTTCATCCAGTCTCGCTGCGGCTTCGACCGCGACAGCCAGCTGTGTACTGGATTCGCCCTCCAACAGGCTCCCTGTAAGTCCGGAGATCACTGACTCAGAAGCTCCCCCAACCGCGTTGGCTACGACAGGCGTCCCTAAGGCCATCGATTCAACGGGCATTATTCCAAAGTCTTCCACGGCCGGGAACACGTATACCAGGGCCTTTTGGAATAAACAGCGAATTAAACTATCACTTGGATCTTCAATTATGGTGACTGGAACGCTGGCAGTTGATGCTTGGTTTCTGAGCTCCGCGAGCAGAGGCCCGGATCCTGCGAGTACAACGGGAATGCCAGCTGCTTCCCCTGCCCTTATGACGAGATCCAGGCGCTTATATGGAATGAACCTCGACGCTCCCAGTACGTAAGCGTCGGGAAGGCTCTCCATTTGCGCTGCATCGGATGCTCCGAGACGAGCGGACCAATCAGCCACTGCCTGCAACTCACTGGTGTCCACAGGCGGATAAATAACACGCGATTCGAGTCCCCAGGTTCGGGCAATCCTCTCACTTACGAAAGCACTGTTTGCCGCAATCGATGTTGCCTCTCGTGCCCGGCGTCTGTCCAAACTCTTCAACGGCACGGAGGCTAGTCTCGCGCTGAGGCTGTCGCCCCTGGCGTCTAGCTCGGGTGTCCAAATGTACCGAGCCGGCGTATGAGCGTAGACAAACTTCGGAACGTGTTCGGCGCCTCTCAACCTGGCGTGATGAGCAAAAAGGTGTGTGCTTATGAACATCCAGTCGTAACCATCATTTGGCGTCATGCGCCATACGAATGGCATAGCAGGTAGAGCAAGCGCCTTGTGGTTCCGGAGCGGGCTCCTAGCGAGCCATGATTCTTTGACAGTACGGGACCCATAGGCGGCCGGATCATCGTTCCATAGGCACTGGATGTCCGCAGACTCAAACACCTCTGCTGCGGCTTCCAAGACCCGTTCAGAGCCCCCCCGTTTTGCTATCCACTCATGAACGAGTAGTCCGCCCACATTTACCTCTGATTCCTGTGTGTCTTGTCTCTGGGCATAATTCCCCGTCACGTCGACGATCATGTTATTGCCATGACTCCGGCTGTCGGTCTGTCTAAGCTTGGATCGAAGACAGCCTATCCGATCTATCTAGGGTCGAGTTATCTGCCCAATTGGGATCGACGGAATACACGGGATAGCATGTGCACGGCTGTACGCCACTTCACCATGGTAGAAAGGTCTCACCCTTGGAGCTTCGCGACTACGTACGCATCCTCCGTCGAAACTGGATCCTAGTAGTTGCTGTTGCCCTACTTTCCGTTCTCCTGGCTGCGCTTATTACCCTGGTTTCTGCAACCAAATACACCTCAACTACGAAGCTATTCGTGGCCACCCACAGCTCGGGGTCAATTCAAGAACTCCAGCAAGGCAATACATTCACGCAGGCCCGAGTGAAGTCCTACGTGGAGACGGTCCGGACGCCTGCTGTGCTTCAGCCTGCCATCGATGCCCTTGGATTATCAACGACTCCGGCCGAACTGGCCACCCAGATCGACGCCAATGCCGATCTCAACACCGTTATCATCACCATATCCGCGACCAGCGAATCTCCCACGGAAAGCGCGGCAATAGCCCAGGCTGTAGCGGATAGCCTCATAGATACTGTGGAGGACCTCGAGAGTCCTTCAACTGGTGGGATTTCACCCGTAAAACTGTCGGTTGTCGCGCCGGCGATCGCGCCCCCGTCGCCCTCGTCGCCCAACACGCTTCTCAACCTCACTATTGGCTTGTTCGCAGGCCTAATCGTCGGCCTCGGCAGTGCGCTTATTCGCGCGTCCTTGGACACCAAAATCCGCGGAGAGGACGATCTTCGGACCGTCGCAGAGATCCCTCTGCTTGGTGGCATCGCATACGACTCCGCAGCTGCCGCTGATCCGCTTCTTACTAGCGCAGAACCTCGTGGCACTCGGGCAGAGTCGTTCAGGCAGATTCGCACGAATCTGCAGTTTGCGACTGTAGGAAACGAATCCGGAACCCTTCTGGTGACATCGTCCATCCCTGCAGAGGGCAAGACCACAACAGCGATAAACCTCGCCATTGCTATGGCTCAATCCGGACAGTCAGTCGTACTCATCGACGCTGACCTGCGAAGGCCTCGTGTTGACCAATACCTCGGCCTGGAACGAAGCGCAGGTCTGACCACCGCTCTCGCCGGCCAAGCCGAGGTTGATAGTCTCCTGCAGCCGTGGGGGGCGGACCAGCTCTTTGTTCTGACGACTGGTCAGTTGCCCCCTAATCCGAGCGAATTGCTGGGATCTCTGGCAATGAAGCGTCTCCTGGAGCACCTAGAGGGTGCTTTCGACGTGGTCGTCATCGATGCCCCGCCGTTGCTGCCTGTTACGGATGCAGCAGTACTGTCTCAGCAAGTTGGTGGAGTCATCGTTGTCGTAGGCAGCCAAGTGGTTAATTCTAAAGACCTCAGCAAGGCCATGTCCTCACTCGCGATGGTAGAGGCAAACATCCTGGGCGCAGTCATGAATAAACTCCCCACTCGTGGCCCCGACTCTTATGCCTACTCATATTATTCCTATGCAGACGCAGGCCCGGACGTGCAACGAGGGAAGGCACCGCGGAATCGGAAGAGTTCGAGCGTAGGAGCGGGACAGTCTCGGTCCCGTCAAGGTCACACGAACCGTGAGCCTGAACGCCGGCGGTCCTGAAAGTCCGTATTCTGCAAAAACAATCATAAATGGGGGAAAGCGTCTATGGGCGCCAAGACAGATTGGAAATACCGTTACAAGCGTCGCCTTGTGATCACAGATGCTCTCATCGTCATCTGGGCAACCGTAGGCGCCTATATCATCCGTTTCCAGTCAGGGATACTGAGCAGCACATCGAGCGAGACAACGGCGTACGCAGTATTTACCACGCTGCTTGCCGCCCTTTGGTGGTTGATGCTGGGTGCTATGGGTTCCCGAGAAACGACCATCCTCGGATCTGGTATTGAAGAGTATAAAAGGATCCTGACTAGTTCCTTCGCCCTCTTCGGGGCCATAGCTATCATTTCCTACGCGTTCCAGTTCGAAATAGCTAGAGGTTACGTAGGGCTAGCCCTACCTGTGGGGGTCCTGAGTCTACTTACGGGAAGATGGGCAGTTAGGCGCTTGTTGAGATACGACAGGTACGTCGGTAACAGCAATGCCCGCGTAGTAGTAGTGGGCGGGGACGATGCGGTCAAGCACCTCGTAAGTTCGTTCAAGAGACAGCCGGACGCTGGATACCAGCCCGTTGCCGCCTGCGTGGCGGGTGATCAAGCTGGAAATGGCACCTCCACCACCGGCACTCTTATGACCAGGGAAGGCGTAGACCTTCAGACCATAGTCCGAACCGTCGAGGAGTCTGAGGCAGATACTGTGGCCATATCGGCGGGTTCACAGATATCGCCCCAAGATTTGCGGAGACTGGGTTGGAAACTAGCGGAGTTGCGTGTATCTCTCATCCTCGCGCCTGCCCTTACCGATGTTGCTGGCCCACGCATCCACACGCAGCCTGTGGCCGGCCTACCACTCGTGCATGTATCGACCCCTAAACTCAGTGGTGGCCATCGGTTGACGAAGAGGGTGTTTGACGTAGCAGCGTCCGTAGCGCTCCTACTTATTCTCAGCCCCATTTTCGTCCTCACCGCGACACTAATTAAAATTACTAGTCCGGGTCCCATATTCTATCGACAAGAAAGAATTGGCATCCACGGCAAAACCTTCCATATGATCAAGTTTCGATCAATGACGGTCAACGCAGATTCGCAGTTGCTCGCTCTCTTACGAGAACAAGGCACCGATGGAGCTCCGCTCTCTAAGATTGATAATGACCCACGTATCACGCCTATTGGGAAGATCCTCCGCAAATTCTCGATCGACGAGTTGCCTCAGCTGCTGAACGTAGTCGCAGGCAGCATGAGTCTCGTTGGTCCACGCCCTCAAAGGGCACATGAGGTGGCCCTGTACTCGGATGGAGCACATCGACGGCTTTACGTCAGTCCTGGCATGAGCGGTTTGTGGCAGGTAAGCGGTAGGTCAAACCTCACGTGGGATGAAGCGATCCGGCTCGACCTATATTACGTAGAGAATTGGTCATTGACGCAGGACATTATCATTCTTCTTAGGACATTCCGTGCTGTCCTGAAGAGTGATGGGGCCGTGTAGGCAATCTGCGCTCCTTGTTGCCTCATCTATACGTTAGGCGCTTACTATGCAAAACAAAAGGAATCGATCGAAACGGTTCAGGAAAACAAGAATAGTCCGGTTGAGAGCGGTGCTAACTCTTCTTCTGGTAAGTATCGTTGGCACTTTGGCAACGGCGGGCGTAGTCCTTTTTCAACAAGTTAACAGCGTCAAGGCGCATCTGAGTACGGCCTTGGATTCGGTTCCTGAGGTGCGTGCACACCTCACCGAATCGGAAGTTGAAGAGTCTGAAGCAGTCTTGGAGAGGATCAGCCATGATATCTCGACTGCTAAGACGACCACGGACGGCCCTCTTTGGAGGCTCGCGTCAGCACTTCCTGGCATTGGACCCAACTTCAGTGCTGTCGCTGAAGTCACTGTAACTGTCGATGACGTGGCCACGCGAGCCGCAATGCCACTGGTTCATGTTTATGGCTCTCTAAACTTGAATGATCTCGCTCCGCGGGACGGGAAAATCAATCTGGCACAGCTGGAGGATGCGGCTCCAACAGTCAGCAGCGCAGCTGACTCTCTCGCTCTCTCTGCCGACAGGCTCGACCGCATAGACGTGGAGCCACTGCTGGACGCCGTGGCTGGCCCCATACTCTCAGCCCGCCAAGAGATTCGGGAACTTAGCAGCGTCCTAGACGCGGCGGCCTCCGCTACAAAGCTGCTGCCGAGCATGCTGGGCGCGGAAGAGAGCCGTAATTTCTTGATTCTTGTACAGAATAGCGCTGAGACGCGGGCTACTGGGGGAATACCAGGAGCGTTGGCCATACTTACGGCACAAAAAGGAGAGATAGAACTCGGTACACAGAGCAGTGCAAGCGCCCTAGGGAGGTTTGTTCCAACCCTGGAGGTGGACCCAGTCCAGGTTAAGCTGTTTACGTCTCGCCTCGGCAGTTACATGCAAAACGTAAACCTTACTCCGGACTTCCCCACCGCAGCTGCTACGGCTAAGAACATGTGGGAAGAACGATACGAGGGCACATATATCGACGGCGTTCTTGCGTTAGATCCCGTGGTTCTTTCATACCTCCTTGACGTGACAGGACCTGTGAAGCTGAGCGACCCCGATGTCCTCCAGATCCTTGATGGAACAGAACTCCCATACTCGCTCACCGGTGAGAATGTTGTGGATACGCTACTATCCGATGTATATCGTGAGATTGAGGACACAGATGCCCAAGACGCGTATTTCGCGGCGGTGGCAAACGAGGTATTTACCGCGTTTATGAAGGGTGGGCACGATAGCAGCGAGCTCCTCCAGGCGCTATCGAAGAGTGCAGACGAACGGCGCTTATACCTCTGGTCAAACACAGGCAGTGAACAGGCGGTCATCGCCTCCACTGCTTTGTCTGGGGAAGTGACGGGCGCGGCGGGAGGGGGAGCTTCATTCGGCGTTTACTACAATGATGGCACTGGCGCGAAAATGGATTACTATGCTCGTCGAACTGTGGAGTTACGGCAGTCTTGTTCTGGGGACGGGTACAGTACATACACCGTAAGATTGTCCTTGGCTAACACTGCCCCGCAGGATGCAGCGGAAAGTCTCCCGTCGTACGTAACTGGTAATGGACAGTTTGGTGTCGCCCCGGGTGATTTCCAGACAAATTATGTCTTCTACGGGCCTAGCCAGGCCCTAGTTGAAAGCGCGAGATTGGACGGCGTAAGCACACCAATCGGTTCTGGTCTACATGGTAAACGGCCGGTCGGAACTGTAACCGTGAATCTTGCCCCTGGACAGACCGCCGTACTAGAAGTTGATTTCACACGGGTCATACAGTCATCGGAGCCGCACCTGGTAGTTACACCGACCCTCATTCCGATGGACGAGGCTATCCGACCGTTCGCCGCTGCATCAGCGTGCGAATAGTTGGGGCGAGCAGAATTGGCACCGACAAAGAGTTGGACGTTACACCAGTTGCTGTTACCGTAAGAGTGTTTCCGCTTCCCGCATGTCGAATGTCTCACTTTAGAGGACTGTTTCGAAGGCAGACGCGGGGATCTTGGATTTGGGTTGGGTTCAGACGTTCATGGTGGGAACGTAACCAATCACGCGTTCGACCGACTTATATCAATCGCATGGGGAGTCTCATATGAAAAAAGCAGCATCCGCACTGGCCCTCGCCGGAGTAATTACGTTCGCTGGAGCCAGCGCGGCGACCGCCAACACATACCCGGCCCCACCCGCAGACGCAACAGGAACCGTTAGCGCTGGCGTAGTTGTTCCCGGTGGAACCGTGACTTTCAGCGGTACCGGCTTCAACCCCGGCGAAATCGTTGACATCACGGTCGACTACAACAACGACCCGAATGTTGTCGCTGGATCCGGTGTAAACGGTCTCATCATTCTCAACCAGCGTGTTGCTGCCTTCACAGCTACTGCAGGGGCAGACGGAACCTTCAGCGCCCCCGTGACCCTGGGCGAAGAAGGCACCTACACCCTCACCGCAGTAGGCCGTGACTCCGGCCGTACGGTAACTTCCACCGTTACCGTCGATGCCAGCGCAGCTGCAGGCGCGGGCAATAACGCTGCCGGCAACAGCGCAGGCAACGAAGGCCTCGCCAACACCGGCGCAGACTCCACCATGCTTCTCTGGGGCGCAGCGGGCGTCCTCGCGCTCGGCGCAGGCGCCGCTTCCATCGCGGTCTCTCGCCGCAAGAGGGCCTAACAACCAACAACAAGGATGCGGTCGGGTGCACATAGCCCGGCCGCATCTTTTTGCATCCATCACAAATTGATTTAGGGAAACATGCGCATATCTGTCATTGGCTGCGGCTATTTGGGAGCCGTACACGCCGCCTCCATGGCGAAACTGGGCCATGAGGTAGTTGGCATTGATGTTGATCAGAACAAGATCAAAGAACTGTCCGCAGGCACGGCGCCGTTCTTTGAGCCCGGTCTGCCCGAACTCCTCAGCGAGAGCCTGCGAAGCGGGCGACTGACTTTCAGCACCGATATGGAAGACGCCGCCGGAGCCCAAGTCCATTTCCTGTGTGTTGGCACGCCGCAGAAGAAAGGCGAATACGCCGCTGACTTGCGCTACGTCGACGCGGCCTTCACGGCTCTCACACCCTATGTACAGCCGGGAGACGTAGTGGCCGGCAAGTCCACTGTTCCCGTTGGAACAGCCGCCCGTCTCGCCGACGAACTAGCAGAAACTGCCCCCGGAGCGATCCTGGCTTGGAACCCCGAGTTCCTCCGCGAGGGCCACGCCGTCGCGGACACGCTGACCCCCGACCGGTTCGTGTATGGTGTGCCATCCGGAGAAGCCAGCGAAGCCGCTGTCGCGGCTCTCGACGAGGTCTACGCCACTCCCCTGTCCACCGGAACGCCCCGGCAGGTAGTCGATTACGCGACCGCCGAACTGGTCAAGACAGCAGCAAACTCCTTCCTGGCCACGAAGATCAGCTTCATCAACGCCATGGCTGAGGTCTGCGACGCTGCCGGCGCAGACGTCACCGCCCTTGCCGACGCCATTGGCCTGGACGACCGGATTGGCCGCAAGTTCCTGAACGCCGGAGTGGGCTTCGGCGGCGGCTGCCTGCCCAAGGACATCCGTGCCTTTATGGCACGGGCCGGCGAGCTCGGGGCTGACCAAGCACTGACGTTCCTGCGCGAAGTCGATGCCATCAACATGCGCCGACGCTCCCGCGTGGTGGAGATGACGCGGGAAATCTGCGGCGGCTCACTGCTTGGCAAGCGCGTCACCATTTTGGGTGCCGCTTTCAAACCGGACAGCGACGACGTGCGGGACTCCCCCGCACTGAGCGCAGCGGCCCAGATGCAGCTCCAGGGAGCGACCGTCACGGTGACCGACCCGGAAGCGCTGCAGAATGCCAAGGGTCGTTTCCCCGAATTGGGTTACGAGCCGGTGACTGAGCATGCCATCCAGGATGCCCACGCACTGGTGCTTCTCACCGAGTGGAAGGAATACCGAGCTCTTGACCCCGTAGCTGTTTCTTCCCTGGTGACCGAAAAGAACATCATTGATGGACGGAATGTACTGGACCCCGCAGCATGGCGGGAAGCCGGCTGGACGTACCGTGGAATGGGACGCCCGTAATCTTGCGTCATATTTTGTGAAGGCGTGGAACTGTCATGGATAGTTCCACGCCTTCATCATTTGGACACCTAACTAGTTGGGTGAACGACGGGGTGAAAAGCTTGATGGGATCTTGTGCCTGGATTGCGGTTCCGTTAGGTTTTGCAGCCTAACGTCATAGCGGAACAGCTCACCGTGACGCCAATTTTTCGATTGGGGCGCGTCACACTTTGACTGTTACGATGAACTCCTTATCGGCAGGCAGATGCCGCCGGTAAGAAAAGTTAGGTCTCAACATAGAGAATTTTCCGGGGGATAGTTTTGACAGGTATGTCGTCGCCATTTTCACTAGCCGATCTCACTAACAACGTGGGGCTCATGATCTGGGCAGCCATCGGCGCAGCAGGACTCCTCGCAGGGTTCATCTCCGTCAACGTAGCCAAGCGCCGCAGCCTCAGAAACATGAACAACGATGCTGCCTCCGCGGGCACTGGAACTGCTGCACCGCAGTCGGCCGAGCAGAACACTGTGCCGGAAACCGTTTCTGCCCGGGCAGCCAGCCAGCCGGAACCCGCTTCCGAGTCTTACGCACGCACTCCGTCTTCCCGGTCCGGCAGACGCCTGACCCACGCCGGACTGTAAACCACAGCGTCCCGCGAAGACCCCGCTTCGCGAACAAACAACTGCAGACATACGAGTGGCCGGACAGCCTCAGCTGTCC
>NZ_JAXIOM010000046.1:0-34048 GCF_049311025.1 Arthrobacter sp. 3Tela_A | reverse complement strand
GGCCCCCCGGGCCCTTACGCACCCCCGCTGGGCGGCGGGCCGGCCCGTTTTGGGGGGGCGGCCCGGCATCACTGCGTCTGAACAACCCCCACCATCACGTGGGCTAAATGAACCAGGCCGCTCTCCATCTATTCCTGCAGCTTGAACTGGCCAGGAACGGTTGTTCTAGAGGCCAGCCGCAACGGGCAGGTTGCGGTGTCCTTCCTGAGCGTCCAGCTTCTGCCGAAAGTCGTCCTCGGTCATGATCTCAAGTTTTTGGCCCTGTTCAACGAGCTCGAATGCCCGTGCCAGCTTGCTGCCAAAGGTCATGCCGGGCCGCAGGCTGCTTTCGTCGTAGTCACCGGTGACTAGGATTGTCGTCTTTTTGGTGGGCTTTCCCACGCTGCACGTGCCGCCGTTACGGACGACCATTTCTTGCGCGTCCTCGCGTGACCAGGAGATTCTTCCAGTGAAACAGACAACCTCCCCAGCCATTGCTCCGTCCGGGTTGATCTCTCCCGGAACCAGCGCCACACGGGGTGCTCGTTGAGAAGTCGGGCGGGCTTTTTGAGATCCTACCCAGGATGTCGCTTCAACCCGGCCAGGACGGACGCCAGCTGCTGCAAGAAGGTCTGCCACGGAATCGGAGCCCCGCGACTCGGCTAGCGCGATTGCCACGAGCGCACAGGCCCGAGCATCGGCCCCGGCCTCATGGTGATCAAACTCGGGGATATTCAGGGCCTCGGCGACCCAAGGCAACTTGTATACCGGGAGATCCAACATCGCCCTAGCCAGGACCAGCGTGCACGCGTAGTCCAGTTCGGGCCACTCCAAGCCCGCAAAGTCGCAGGCATCCCGCAGAGCGCCGATATCAAACCCAGCATTGTGGGCCAGGACCATATCGTCACCAATGAAGTCCAGGATCTCTGACAACGAGCTGACCCAATCAGGTGCGTTGACGGTGTCCGAGGCGGTAATTCCGTGCAGGGCCGAATTGAATGCATCAAACCCACCGCCATCTGGTGGCGTGATGATCCAGGACCGGGTGTCCTGAATCCGCCCATCGACTACTTTCGCTAGTCCCACGGAGCAGATGGAGCCACGGCTGCGGTTCGCTGTCTCGAAATCAACGGCCGTGAACGAGAGCGTCATGCCTGCCTTTTCTTCTGGGATGGAGGCGTCTTCTTCTTGGATGGAGGCGTCGCCCCGACCTTGCTCTGGGAGCTGCATACTGGCTGACTCTTCAGGGAGCGGCGACGGCCAAGTTCGAACTTCGGGTCCACCCACCCCATTGAAATAGGTTCGGTTTTTCTTGGTTCGCGCGACCTCAATATCAAGCCAATAGTCCAAGAGGCGTACGCATCCATCCGCTAACCGGAGGGCCTCTGACGGCGCATCAAGGACGCATGAAGGATCCGACGTCCAAGCTGACGCGGCGGGAGCCCCCGGCCAGCCGACGTCCTGCAGAGGCGAGAGCTTCTTGTATGGCCCAGCAGCCAGCCCGGATTTCTTAGCTTCCGCCTGGGCATTGTTCTCGGCCAGACGCCGTTCGTTTTCTGCCCGGAACAAAGCGTCGAGGTGATCGATCCACGATTCGGTCATGGAGACAAAACCATGACCGTCGAAACGTGGAGGTCCGTCTATGGCCTCGTCAGGAACTACTAGCTCTGCACGTGGTGTCACAAGCAGGTGCCGGTTGCCTACCAGTGATTCGAACTCAGCACGGTTGAAGCGTTCCCTCACAACTGCATTAGTTTTGGACGCTCTGAGCCGACCTGAAAAATTATCGACTGACACCTGCCATAGAACCCATTGGTTTTGGTAGACGTCCAGCACAGCGATCCCAAAGGGCTGTTTATCCCCCACCTGAAACACTCCAAATCTTGCCCACACCCATGTGGGGCCTGGACCATTATATGGCCGTCAACGTTCCGCCCTGAGCACCGCGAGCGTGGCACGGACAGACGGGTTCTAGCGGTCGTAGCCGGCCCGTAGCCTTCAGGCGATCCTCACATGGCAGTAGTGCCAGATGCACGAATCTGACATCGAGTCACACAGTGCACCCTGGGGGGATGTCCCAAGGGGCGGCCCAGCAGCGCAGGCCCCACCCCGAACTAGAACACCGTGGACCAGTCGAACCGGCCGGATTCCTCGAGGCTGCGCGGCCAGCCGGCACACCAGTTCGGCACACCAGGGTCCTCCACGCGGTCCAGGCTGGGGGTATACGGCTTCAGGTCCAGCACCGGAGTGCTCGGCAGTGCGTCAAGGTCCACGCCCAGCAGCCGGCACACTGACATCCCGATCGGATTGGGACGGCCGGGAGCGCGGGTCGCGAAGACGCCCAGCTGGTCCGGCCCGGCACGGTACGGGAGGGGCTGGATGAGTTCGCTCCGCTCCGGTCCGTTGGCGCGGTCCGCCCACCACAGGACGACCACGTGACTGAAGCCAGCCAGCCCTTCCAGCCCCGGAGCGACCTTCTTATCCAGGGTGATCAGGGCTGGCCCGGCATCAGGATCCGCCCCGTCCTCAGGGGCAGCGACGACGCCGATTGGCGAAAGTGAGAGCATGTTTACCTCCTGAACGGGTGCCTCCTGAACACCCGTTTTCGACGCTACCGAGGCGAAGCGGACACTGCACTCTTTCCCAAGTCACGGCCATCCGGCCGCCCGCGCTACCCGAACCCCAGCTCCACCGCCGCCCGCACACCCTCCAGATACTCGTGCGGACGCTCCCACGCAGCGAAGTGGCCACCGCTTTCGAATTCCAGCCAACCGGCCACATTGAAGTACCGCTCCGCGAACTGGCGCGGAGCGTTCACCAGGTCCTTCGGGAACAGCGTGAACGCCGTCGGGGTCTCGATCCGCGGCCAGCCCGTGGGACGGCCCGCAGCGTAGGGAGCGAACGACGTCCCGATCGACCCGCTGAACCAGTACGCACTGATCCAGGTCAGGGCCTCGTCCAGGCTGAACGCGTTCGTCAGCGTTCCGTCCGAATCGGTCCAGCGAACCAGCTTCTCGCCGATCCACGCGGCGAGCCCGGCCGGTGAATCACCAAGCCCGGCAGCCAGGGTGTAAGGGCGCGTGGACTGCTCGTGCGCGTAACCGCCCTCCGCCCCCTGCCAGCGCCGCGCCCGCTGCTGGTATTCCCGCTCGGCGTCGTCCATATCCTGCGGCGGCGCTAGGTTGATGTGGTACTGGGACACGTCGGTCAGGTGCAGCGCCGTCACGACGTCGGGATGCCGCACCGCCAGCGCCTCCGCCACATCGGAGCCCACATCCCCGCCGGACACCACGTACCGGGCGAACCCGAACTCGGACATCGCCGAAGCAATCGCATCGGCCATCTCCACCGTGGACATCCCGCCCGCCGGCACCGGTGCGGCAAACGGATAGCCGGGCAGCGCCGGCGCCACATAGGTCAGGTCCGTCAGCAGCGGAAAGAGCCGCTGGAACCGCAGTACCGAATCCGGCCAGCCGTGCAGCAGCAGGACTACGGGCGACGACGGCGAGCCGTAGGCAGCTTCCGCCCGGGACACGACAGCCCGCACCGGAACGGTGGACAGCTCCGTCTGCTCCCACGGCAGCGCCGAAATCCATGCCTCCTGGGCGGGCCAGTCGAACCCGGTCCGCCAGTGCTCCACGAGCTCTGCGAGCTGCTCGCCGCTGAAACCCAGGGACTCCCGGCTGCGGTTGAACAGCCGGGGTTCGGGCACTGGGCGGAACCGGGCCAGGCGCTGCTGGAGGTCCGCGAGGGCTTCGGGCGGGGTGGGCACGTAGGCGTTGCGTGGCACGATATCTCCAAGTCTGCGGCCGGAAAGGTTTCCCGAAACTATAGAGGGTTGGCTGCAGCGGGCGGGAGATTCTGCGCTGCAGGTTCGGGAGCGAAACTGTTCGGGCTGGATTTCCGTCTCTTATTCGAAGCCCGTTTCCTCTCAGACAGCCCGGTGATCTCCGGAATCAAAGCCCCCGCTGACCGGCCCCGGACCGCACCCAGCCACACCCCGGCGCCATAGGCCAGATCGTCCAGCCGCCGGGCAATGCCAAACCGGACAATGTCCAGCTCCGGCCCGGTGCGCACATACTCAACAACGACGTCGGCAGCGGCGGCAGCCAGCACGGCCCGCCTGAGGCGGCGGGAGACGAGGCATCCCGCCGCAGCAGCCGGCCACCAGTGCCGCAGCAACAGTGCCGATCCCTGGCCGAGCGAGGCCAACATCCCCTGACCGGTCAGGCGCAGGGCGAACGGCAGGGGGCGGGGAGCACGCTTCAGTTTGGCCGCCAGCCGCAGCGCGGTTCCCCCTGCGAGGCAGGCAGCTGCGGGAAGGGACCAGCGCCGCTGCGCCAGGAGGGCAACGAGCATGGCCGCACTCCACGGGGCCAGGACGGCGGGGGCCACATTGCGGCCGTGCCGCCGGGCCAGTTCATGGGCGCCGGTGCCGTAGAACGCCTTCCGCGCCAGCCACGGACCGAACGCCTGCCGGTGGTCGTGCCGCACGGCAACGGCTGCGTCGTACCGGACCCGCCAGCCGCGGCCGATCAAACTCCAGACCAGGTCCACGTCCTCAGCCACCCGCAGTCCGGCGCTGAAACCCGGGCCCAAAGCCTCCACCCGGGCGACAACACAGGCCGCCGGCAGCCAGGACACTGTGCCCCGCGGCTGGACCAGCGCAGACCGGGGGCCCAAATCCAGGGAGGAACGGGCAGCCTCGTACCTGCCAATCCAGCCCGAACCTCCGGCCGCGCGGGAACTGTCTGGAGCAGTGTCCAGTGCAAGAATCCTCGGAGCCACGAGGGCAACCCGGGGATCAGCAAAGTGCCGCATCAGCGAGTCCACGGTTCCCGCCTCCAGCACCACATCCGAATCAACGAACGCCACCAGGGGAGTGAGGACCCGGCGCAGCCCGGCGTTCCGCGCTTCGGCCGGGCCCACGTTGACTTCCAGGGGCAGGTACTCGGCGCCGTGGGAGGCAGCAGTGCGTGCAATGGCATCCGGATCCGCCGACGCGTCGTCAACCACAATCACCCGTTTGCCGGATCCGATGCTGACCAGCAGACGGTCCAGGGCCGCCGGCCGGTTCCGGACCGGAATCACATAGGTGATGCTGTCCGGGGCCGGCGCACCATCCCCCTCGAGGACTGGTTCAGCCAGGCCGTAGCCCAGCAGCTTGTCCGCGAACTGCCGGGAGAGCGGGTCACGAACCACGATCTCCTCACCGGCCAGCAGCTCCCGCGCCGCCGGGCCCGGAAACAGGACCCGGACCGGTGAGCCGCCACTAAGGACGGTACGGTCTCCGTTGACCCGCACAGCCGGTGAGAGCCGGATCCGGAATCCGTCGGGAAGCCCGGGGCGCGGCGGCCAGTCCGGTGGCGGCCCGTCGAGCGGCGGCCCGCTCACCGCTCGGCCCCCGGCACCGGCACGGACACCGCCTCGGCCCCCGGCACCGCATCCGCCGAAGGCTGAAGCCGCCCATGCCGGTCGGCCTCACCCGGCATCCGCCGGAGCACATCCGTAACAGCACCGCGGAGCAGGGCCGCGCCCTCTTCAGCGGAGGCGCCCGCCGGATCACCCAGCACCCCGTTAGGCGACACCGACTGCACGCCACCGCCAACCAGGGCAGGCATCAGCTCCGCCACCGGCGTAGTGTTGCCCGGCTCAGCCCGGTCCAGCAGCACCCGTTCCGGTGCAAGATGCAGCATCAGCGAGGTCTCGGTCCGCCCGGCGTGCGCGTCCGCGCCGTCGAACCGGCAGTGCACCCACCCAACCCGGTGCCCCTCCGTAACCAGCTGCGGCACCGCCCGGTCCAGAGGCCGCACGTTCCCTCCGTGGGCGTTCACGAACACCACGCTTCCGGCCCAGCCGGAGAGCGACCGGACCAGCTCCACCAGCACCGTTCCCAGAGCTTCCTGGCCGATGGACACCGTGCCCGGAAAATGCTGGTGCTCACCGCTCGCGCCGTAAGACAGGGCAGGGGCAACGACGGCGGCCGGCCCGCTGCCGTCCGCCGAACGGGCCCACTCAGAGGCTGCGGCGTGCGCCACGGCAGCGGCGATCACGGTATCCGTGTCCAGCGGTAAATGCGGACCGTGCTGTTCCGTGGACCCCACGGGAACCAGGACCACCGGCCGGGCCGGAACCTGCGGCCAGGCCCGTGCCATGAGCGCCGGGCCGGCGGGTGCGGGGTCAGCCAACTTCTGATTCCCGCACCGAGAGCGGTATGCCCAGCGTGCGGCTGAACCCGGGCGGGATCACAAGATCCGCCTGGCTGAGCTCGTGGATGGACGTGTGTCCCAGCCCGCGCAGGGCAGAACCCAGCCCCCCGCGCAGGATGTCCAGGACGTTCTCCACCCCGCCCTGCCCGTTTGCTGCCAGACCCCACAAATAGGCCCGGCCAATCATGACGGCGCGGGCGCCCATCGCCAGGGCCTTGGCGACGTCGCTGCCGCGGCGGACACCGCCGTCGAGCAGGACTTCCACCTGGTTCCCGACGGCGTCGGCCACGGTGGGCAGGATCCGGATAGTGGCCGGGGTGCCGTCCAGGTTGTTGCCGCCGTGGTTGGAGACCGAGATGGCGGTGACGCCGGCGTCGACGGCGCGGCGCGCGTCATCGACCCGGGAGACGCCCTTGAGCATAAAGGGACCGCCCCATTCCTTGCGGAGCCATTCCACGTCTTCCCAGGTGGGAGGCGGGGTCTGCATCCATTCCCCGTAGGCGCCGAAGAAGGTGGGAGCGGTGCCGCCGGGAGGCGCCAGGTTCGGGACGGTCAGGTCCGGGAGCTTTCCCGAGCGGACAAAGTCCAGCAGCCAGGCCGGGCGCGGAAGGACTTCGGGGGAAAGCCGTGCCATGGCTTTGAGGGTGAGCTTGTCCGGGATCACCGGGCTGCCCCAGTCCCGGCCGTTGGAGAAGGACCAGTCAAGCGTGGAGATCAGGCCGACGGCACCGGCCTCGCGGGCACGGTCCATGCGCTGGACCATGGCTTCCCGGGTGCCGCTCCAGTACATCTGGAAGAACACGGGTGCTCCGGCGGCAGTGACCTCCTCCACGGACTTGCTCGCGAAGGAACTCAGC
This sequence comes from Arthrobacter sp. 3Tela_A, assembly GCF_049311025.1. NCBI lineage: Bacteria > Bacillati > Actinomycetota > Actinomycetes > Micrococcales > Micrococcaceae > Arthrobacter > Arthrobacter sp. 3Tela_A. The sequence goes on along the minus strand of NZ_JAXIOM010000046.1, from coordinate 27,003 downwards.
CCCATCACGGTTCCGCGGCTGGCAGCAGCCCGGGCGACGGCAACCTCCCCGTCAGGATGCACTGCCTGCACACCGGTGGGGGAAATGATCACCGGAAGGGAGATTTCCTGGCCCATAACGCTGGTATTCATGTCCCAGGTGGAGGACATTCCCACCACATGCGGTGCGAAGCCCAGTTCGGAGTACGCCGCGATGTTGTCCTCAACCGTCACGCCCCGCTCGGACCCGGCCACCAGTGCACCGTAGACGGACCGGGGGAGTTTCTTTTCCGCGCGGCGCTGGGCTTCGGCGACGGTTTCAAACCATGGGTTCCTGAACATGGCACTGCCTTTCTTCGTTGGTGCGGCAAGGTTTCACGAGTCGAATATCCCTCCGACAGCGGGAGCGACATCCCGGTAGGTGCGGATCTGCCGGGCCTGCCCGCGGCCCGCCCGGGCGAGTTCGCGGCCAAGCTCGGCATCGGTTTCCGCGCTCACATCGATCAGCACGTCCAGGCGCGGAAGCCGGGCCGCGACAATCCGCGGATCGGGGCCGGCGTTGTGGACACAGTCTGAAAGCAGCAGGACACGGGCATCGCGGACCGGTACGCGGGAGAGCTCCCGCAGGGCCAGTTCCAGCGGGAAGCTGATGTTGGTCAGCCCACGTGCCGGCATCCGGAGCAGGGTGTCCAGCAGTTCCATCGGCTTCAGCTCCCCGCCCAGCGGAAGGAGCCGGGCGGCGTCGGACCAGAACGCGATCACGCCCAGGGCGTCGCGGTGCAGCTCCGAGGCAAGCGCACCCACGGCGGCCGCCGCGGTCTGGAGGCGCTCGCCCTTCATCGACCCGGAGACGTCCACGGCCAGCACCACCGAGCGGCGGGTGCGGATCCGGTCCCGGACAATGATGTCCTCATCCTCCGGGACCGGGCGTTCCGCCAGCAGTTCCAGGGTCCGGTCCAGATCGATCTCGTCGCTGCCGCCGCGGTAGGGCATGCTGGCCAGCGTGCCGCCCCCGCGGTGCACATCGGCGTCGCGCCGGGGACGGCGCACCGAGAGGCGGGCGGCGATTTGCTGCATCCGTGTCCGCACGGCCGGGTCCACCGGAACCTCGGAGATCCCGGGGGCCACCAGCGCGGCTTCCTCGTCGGTGAATCCGGGCCGGGAGACTCCGGGAGTCTTGGCAGCTGTCCGGTCCCGGCCGCGGGAAGGCAGCGCGCGGATCGCTGCCCCGCCGCTGCCCGGCACGGGTTCAAACACGGTGGGCTCCTCGGACAGCTTTTTGGGCGTGCGGCGCAGCGGGGTCCGTGTCTGCGGGCGACGGCTGCTCCGCCGTACCAGCGGGGAATCGGCCGCGACTTCTCTTCATCCGGGCGCCGCTGCTGCCGGATTGAGCAGGAAGTGGTCCTCCCAGATCTCCCGCAGGACCCGCTCGGGAGTGGTTTCGGCTGCCTCGTCCAGATGGATCCGGCCGGAGAGGGAAACCACCATGGCATCAAAGACCAGCTCCGCGTACAGCTCATCCTGCGGATCCGTCACACCACGAAGCCCGGCCAGCTGCGTGGCCACCAGCACACAGTCAATGGCCCCACGCACGCTGGAGCCTTGGCGGACGTCCGGATGCTCCCGGGTCGCACGGGTGACGGCGACGGCGTCGGATGTCAGGGCGTCTCCCAGGCTGCCGGATGCGTCGGTGCGCAGCGTGACGATCCCGCGCTCGGCGGCGTCGTCCTGGTAACCGATCGAGAGGCGGTTCAGCCGGTCGTGGACGGAGGTTGAAAGCCGGGTGGTGCCGAGGTTGTCGTAGGGGTTCATCGAGGCGATGACCCGGAAGGTGGGACGGGCGGTGATGCTTCCGACCCGGGGGACGGCGATGGAGCGGTCCGCCATGGCGGTGAGGAGCGTGTTCAGGGTGTCCTCGGGTGCCCGGTTGAATTCCTCAATGTAGAGGAATCCGCCGGTCTGCATGGCTTCCACCAGTGGTCCTGCCACGAAGTTGTCCGCACTGTAGTCCTCCCGCAGCACCCGGGCAGGGTTGTGGTGCCCCACGAGTTTGGCCGGAGTGAGATCCGCGTTGCCTTCGACGAAGAGCAGCGGAATGCCCCATTCGCCGGTGATGGCCCGCAGCATGGTGGTTTTGCTGGTGCCCGGCGGGCCTTCCAGGACTATGTCGCGTCCGGCGGCGACGGCCCCGCGCGGGAGTTCAAGCGCGCGCTCGCGGCCGCCCCGGTGCGCGGCAATCCGGTCCCGGGTGTCGGTGATAGCCGTTGTCTGCACTTTTGCCCGGCCTAGCTGACCGCTCCGCCGGCGTCGACCGGGATCTGGCCGCCGGTGACGTAATAGGACTGGTCCGAGGCCAGCCAAGCCACCGCGTTGGAGATATGCTCCGGCTCAATCCAGGCCTTGCCCATTGGATTGGTGCCGGCAAACGCGGCCTCGGCGTCCTCCGGCTGCGGGTCTTCAAGCTCGGGGCGGAAGAGCTGGTAAGTCTTTTTGTTCTTCACCATCAGGGTGTCCACCGAGTTCGGATGAATGGTGTTCACCCGGATGCCTTTCGGCCCAAGTTCGTTGGCCAGCACCTTCATCAGGCCCACCACCGCATGTTTGGTGGTGGTGTAGGCCGCGACGTTGGCCAGTCCCTTGAATCCCGCAAGTGAGGAAATGATGATCACCGAGCCCCCGGGACCTGACTCGATCAGGTGCTCGGCGGCTGCTTTGTAGCTGTGCCACACGCCGGTAACGTTGATGTCCATCAGCTCCTGCCAGGACTGTTCGTCGACCTTGTGCGTGTCCGGCCCGAAGGTAAAGATCCCGGCGTTGGCCACCACAATGTCCAGCCGGCCAAGCTGGGCCACACCCTCATTCACCGCCGCAGCCATGGCATCCATATCCCGAACATCGGCCTCGACGGCGACAATCCGGCGGTCCAGCGCCTCAACCTGCCGGACGGTTTCCTTCAGGTCTTCCGGGGTGGCTGGGGGATAGAAATCGGTGACGCTTTCAATCGGACCGCAGAGGTCGACGGCGATGATGTCCGCGCCCTCCCGGGCCAGGCGCAGCGCGTGGCTGCGTCCCTGGCCCCGGGCGGCCCCGGTGATAAAAGCGACTTTGCCTTCAAGGTTTCCCATGGCGTTTGCCTTTCTGGTGCAGGGGGTAGGTTTGCGCGGATGTCACTTGAGCAGCACGCCGGCGTCAATGGGGAGCGTGACGCCTGTGATGTACCTGGCCTCATCGGATGCGAGGAACAGCAGCGCGTTGCTAATGTCGCGTGCGTCAAGCAACGCGACGGGCAGGGGATTTATGGCAGCGAACGCTGCCATAACATCTTCCTTTTGCGGGTTTTCCAGATCCGGCCGGAACAGACGGTACGTGGGCTCGTTCAGGACCATGTCTGTGGCTACCGTGGACGGATGGAGTGAGTTCACCCGGATCATGTCTGGCGCCAGTTCCAAGGCCAGGGTTCTCATCAGTCCAATCACACCGGTTTTGGCTGCGACGTAATGGCCGATGTTCTGGGACGCTTTCATGCCGGCACCTGAGCTGGTCAGGATCATCGATCCGCCGTTGCCTCCGGCCCTCAGATGCGGAATGGCCGCCTTGGCGGTGTGCCACACACCTGTGAGATTGATGTCCATCATGTCCTGCCAGGATTCGTCGCTGATCTCCTCCACACGGCCCAGCGAGAAAATTCCAGCGTTCGCGCTCACGATGTCCAGTCGTCCCAGTTCCGCGACTCCCTCGTCCAGGGCGGCTTTGAGTGCCGCGTAGTTCCGGACATCTGCCTCGATCGCTACGATCCGGCGGTCTAGTGCCTCGACCTCCTTGACTGTCTGCTCCAGGTCCTCAGCTGTTGCCATGCCATAGGGCACGGAGCCGACCTGCTGGCAGATATCCACGGCGATGATGTCAGCGCCCTCTTCCGCCAGCCGGATGGCATGGCTGCGGCCCTGGCCGCGGGCAGCACCGGTAATGAATGCAACTTTTCCTTCTACACGCCCCATGGCGTGCTCCTCTCGGTTGAGTGTGAGTCAGTACTGGGTGACGCCGGCGTCGACCGTCATGGCCAGTGAGGTCACGTACTTGGCCTCATCGGATGCGAGGAAGAGAACCGCGTTGGAGATGTCTACCGGCTGGGTCATATCCACCGGCAGCAGGTTCGTCGACATGGCACTGAGACGCGGGTGCGCCTCAAGCCAGGCAGCGTACAGCTGCAGGTCCTCGCCGGTGGTCATGGTGGTCTGTACACCGGTGGGATGGACGGAGTTGACCCGGATGTGGTGTTCGGCCAGCTCGGTAGCGAAGGCCCGCATCAGTCCCACGACGCCGTGCTTCGCCGCGACATAGGGGGCCAGCATCGGCAGGCCCTTCAACCCGGCCGCTGAGCTGGTGAGGATGACGGAACCTCCGCCGGCCTCGACGAGGTGCGGAGCCGCAAGCTGCACCGTGTTCCAGACCCCGGTCAGGTTGACGGCAATCGTGTCGTCCCAGACCTCCTGAGGTGTGTCCTCCCAGGACCGCATGATCATGATGCCGGCGTTGGCCACCACGATGTCCAGCCGGCCCAGTTCCGCGACACCGGCATCGATTGCCTGCTTCATCCCCGCCCGGTCCCGGACGTCTGCCTTGGCGGAGACTATCCGCCGGTCCAGAGCCTCCACCTCCTTGACTGTTTGGGCCAAATCCTCCTCCGTGGCCCCCGGGTAGGTGACGCCCCGGACTGAGTCGCAGAGGTCGACGGCGATGATGTCCGCGCCCTCCTGCGCCAGCCGGACTGCGTGGCTGCGGCCCTGTCCCCGGGCAGCTCCCGTAACGAATGCGACCTTGCCTTCTACACGCCCCATGGCATGCCTCCTGCTGTGGTTTCGGGAATTACTTGGTGGTGGATCCGGCATCAACCGGCAGGGTCACGCCGGTGATGTAGCGGGCTTCGTCCGAGGCGAGGAACAGCACAGCATTGCTGATGTCCCGTGCTTCCACCCAGTCGATGGGCAGTGCGTTCAGCGTCCGGAAGCGTTCACCGATCTGTTCCCGGGTCGGAGAGTCCAGATCCGGGGCGAAGAGCTTGTACGTGGCCGAATTGTGGATCATGTCAGTGTTCACACTGGTGGGGTGGACGGAATTCACCCGGATCATGTCCGGCGCCAGTTCAAGGGCCAGGGCACGCATCAGGCCCACCACCCCGTGTTTCGCGGCGACGTAATGGGCCAGGTTCTCGATGGCCATCAGTCCGGCAGTGGAGCTGGTGAGGATGATGGATCCGCCGTTGCCTCCGGCCTTCAAATGCGGAATGGCGGCCTTGGCCGTGTGCCACACACCGGTGAGGTTGATGTCCAGCATGTCCCCCCACTCCTCATCAGTGAGTTCATCCGCCGGTCCGAACCCTGCGATGCCGGCGTTGCCGCAGACGATGTCCAGCCTGCCCAGCTCCGCTACGCCCTGGTCCACTGCCGCCTTGAGCGCCGAGAGGTCCCGGACATCGGCCTCGACGGCGACGATGCGCCGGTCCAGGGCCTCGACGTCCTTGACCGTCTGCTGCAGGTCCTCGGAAGTGGCCATCGGATACTTCACCGTGCCCACCTGGTTGCAGATGTCCACGGCAATGATGTCCGCGCCTTCCTCTGCCAGGCGGAGTGCGTGGCTGCGGCCCTGGCCGCGGGCAGCGCCGGTGATAAATGCGACTTTTCCTTCTACACGCCCCATTGCGTGCACCTTCTTCCTTTTACTGGCGGGCGGCCCTTTGCTGCCCGGACGCTAATTACCGCAGCCGCAGCTTCCGCTGCTGCAGCCTTTTGACTGCTGGCCGGCCGGGTCGAACCCGGCCAGCGGGTTTTCCGCACACGCGCTCACCGGCGGCGTCTCCGGGCGGCGCACGGAGAGCGTCACCGGGACCGGACGCGGCCGCGGGGGAGAGGTGCGGTGGGAATGGTCGACGCCGGTGCGCGGCACCTCCGCGGCATCCCTGGCCTCGAGCGCCTCGGCACCCAGGCCGCGCACACATTCCGGATCCGGCCCGTCCAGCGGCAGCCCGGTGAAGAACTTTGCGGCCATGCATCCGCCGCGGCAGGAATCGAAGAAACTGCAGGAGGCGCAGGCACCGCCGGTCTGCGGGCTGCGCAGCTCCGTAAACAGCTCCGAATGCCGCCAGACCTCGGTGAATCCGCCGGGTGTGCGGATGCTCCCGGCCAGGAAGGAGTCGTGGATCGCAAACGGGCAGGCATACACATCGCCCACGGGATCAATCAGGCAAACCACCCGGCCGGCACCGCACATGTTCAGCCCCGGCAGCGCACCGCCATAGGCGGAGAGGTGGAAGAACGAGTCTCCGGTGAGGACGTTTTCCCCGTTGGCCACCAGCCAGTCGTACAGTTCCCGCTGCTGGGCGGCCGTGGGATGCAGTTCATCCCAGACATCGGCGCCGCGGCCGGAAGGGCGCAGCCGGGTCAGGCGCAGCTGCGCGTTGTACCGGTCGGCAATCGCCTTGAACTCATTCAGCTGGGGGATATTCTGCCGGGTGCAGACCACGGAAATCTTGAACCCGGAGAACCCCGCGTCGGCCATGTTCTGCATGGCCCGAAGCGCGGTGTCGAAGGAGCCCGGTCCGCGCACCTGGTCATTGACCTCGGCCGTGGCTCCGTCCAGCGAGATCTGCACGTCCACGTAATCGCTGGCAGCCAGCCGCGCTGCGACGTCGGGCGTGATCTTCACGCCGTTCGTGGAGAACTTCACCCCCACATGGTGCGCGGTGGCGTAGTCCACAAGTTCCCAGAAATCGGGGCGTACGGTGGGCTCACCGCCGCCGATGTTCACGTAGAACACCTGCATGCGTTCAAGTTCGTCGATGACTGCCTTGCACTCGTCAGTGCTCAGTTCGCGCGGATCCCGGCGGCCTGAGCTGGAGAGGCAGTGGACGCAGGAAAGGTTGCAGGCGTAGGTCAGTTCCCAGGTGAGGCAGATTGGTGCGTCGAGTCCCGTTTCAAACAGGTCAACCAAGGTACCGGGTTTGGCCGCAGGCGGGCTGGCGGGAAGGGCCGGGGCGGGTTGCAGAAGGGTCATGGGGTCCTCTCTATGACCATGGCGGAGGCAGCAAGCACACCGAGCGCCTGTTCGTAGCGCTGCACATCAGTTCCGGAGAGTCCGACGGCGGTACAGGCGGACCGGGCCGAAGGTTCTGTTCGCAGCTGCTGCACCAGGGCCAGCAGGGTGCGGTCCTTCAGGAAGGACAGCCGCCGTGTTCCGAAGTGGTAGAGCAGTGCCCCAAACGGTTCGGGACGGACGGAGACCTGCGGGTGCAGCTGCCAGGCGCGGTTGAGGTCGAAGCTGGGCATGGGACCGGGCGGACTAATAGACGCCGCACATGCCGTCGATGGAGACTTCCTCCACCAGGAGATCTTCCGTGGCCTCCGGTGGTGCGGAAACGGGTTCGGGCGAATTCGGAACTTCAGTTGAAACTGAATTTGAGTGCATTGTTTGCTCCTCTGTCAGAAACCGGCGTCGATGGCGATACTCTGTGCCGGGAACTGTAACGGCACTCAGTGCCATTGGGAAGAGGTAGTTTGTGGTTGTTTCAGCAGAGCAGACCCCGCCGGTCCGGAGCGGTCGGAAACCGGTGACCACAAAGGACGAACTGAGCCACGTGGCGCTGATGCTGTTCAACCAGCGCGGCTTTGAAGCCGTCACGGTGGATGAGATCGCCGCGGCCGCCGGGATTGGCCGCCGGACCTTCTTCCGCTACTTTCCGTCCAAAAACGATCTGCCCTGGGGTGATTTCGAAGCCCTGCTGGAACGTATGCGCGCCTTCCTGGCCGCCCTGCCCGAGGACCAGCCGCTGGGCACAGGCCTGTGCCAGGCCGTGATCGAGTTCAACAGGCTTCCGCCGGAGGAGATCCCGTACCACCGCCAGCGGATGGAACTGCTGCTCCACGTGCCCACCCTGCTGGCACATTCGACCCTGCGCTATGCTGCCTGGCGGCAGGTGGTGGCCGAGCACGTGGCCCGGAGAATGCAGCTCCCCCAGGAGAGCCTGAAGCCGCAGGCTGTGGCCTGGGCGCTGCTGGGTCTTTGCCTTGCCGCGTATGAACAGTGGCTGCTGGCCGAGCAGTCTGACCTGACTGAGGTGCTGCTTCAGTCCCTGCAGCTGGTCGAAGGTGTGCTCGACGAGCCGGCGGCGGGGAGCTAGGGTCTGCAGCACGACGGCGGGGGAACAGGCGGGGGAGCAATGGACGCGGACTGCATCGTAGTGGGCGCCGGCGGCAGCGGAGCCCCGCTGGCTGCCCGCCTGTCCGAAGACCCCGGCCGGCGGGTCCTGCTGCTCGAGGCCGGGCCGGCCTACGCCTCGCGGGAGGAGTATCCGCCGGAACTGCTCGACGCCGGAACTCTCCAGGCCGCCATGCCCGGCCACCCCAGCAACTGGTCCTTTCCCGGACAGCTCACACCGGCCCTGGCGTACGCCATCGCGCGGGGCAAAACGGCCGGCGGCTCCACCGCCGTGAACGGCGGCTACTTCGTGCGGGCCCGTACAGAAGACTTCGACCGCTGGGAATCCGCGGGAGGCCCGGACTGGTCCGCTTCAAGCGTGGGGGAGTTCTACGCCCGGCTTGAAACGGACCGGCAATTCGGCGGGCGGCCGGGCCACGGCAGCGGCGGACCGATGCTCATCGAGCGGCCGCCGCAGGACCATCCAATCAGCCGCGCCTTCCGCGAAGCCGCGCATCAACTTGGGTTCTCGGACGAGCCGGACAAAAACGGCGGCCAGCTCCCCGGCGTCGGGCCCCTGCCCATGAACGTTGCCGGCGGCGTGCGGTGGAACACCGCCCTCGCGTACCTGGAACCCGCCGCAGGCAGGAACAACCTGACGGTTCAGGGCAGCACACTGGTCCGCAGGATCCTCTTCGAGGGGACCCGTGCCACCGGTGTGGAGGTTGAACACGACGGTGAGGTCTCGGTCCTGAGGAGCCCGGAGATCATTCTCTGCGCCGGGGCCATCAAAACGGCCCACCTGCTCCTGCTGTCCGGGATCGGCCCGCTGGAAGACCTCGCCGTACACGGCATCACCGCTGTGGCGCACCGCCCCGGCGTCGGGCGTGGTTTCACTGACCATCCCGAGGTCTCGGTGCGCTGGCGGCCGCGGCGCGGTGTGGTGGACAATTCCCTGCCCCGGGCCATGGAGAGCTGCCTCAACTTTTCCTCGGGCCTGCCCGGCGGCGCGGCGTCGGGGGACCTGGAGATCCTGCCGCTGCTCAAGCCGACCGGGTATCTGCTCTCCGGCTCCGAACAGTCCATGAGCCTGGGCATCCGCCCCGCGCTGCGGCATCCGCTGCGGACCTTTCGGGCGCTGCGGTCCATCCCCGTCAAACGGCTGCTGCAGGACTGGCGGCACCAGGACGAGCTTGAATTCCTGGTGGCACTGCAGTCTGAGACCGCCCGGGGTCAGCTGACCCTGCAGTCGGCCGATCCGAACGAAGCACCGCGGCTGGACTACCACTACCTCTCCACCGCAGAGGACCTGGAGCGGATGCGCCTGGCGGTGCGGACTGCTGCGGCCCTGCTGTCCTCGGCGTCGTTCCGTTCCCTGAGCCGCGGCATCTCGGAGCCCTCCGCGGACATCCTGGCCGATGACCGTCAGCTCGATGACTGGCTTCGGTCCCGGCTGGGGACGGCCCTGCATCTGAGCGGAACGGCGAAGATGGGCCCGGCGGAGGAGCCGGAAGCCGTCGTCGATCCGTATGGGCGGGTGCACGGGGTACAGGGACTGCGCGTGGCGGATACATCGATGCTTCCCGCCGTGCCGCTGCGCGGACCTGCCGCGACGGCCGTGATGATCGGTGAGTTCGCTGCCCACCACATCCGTGCCGGCAGTAGAGTCCGGTGACTGGGCAGGCGGGGGCGTAACGGATTCAGGTCCCGCGGCAGGGATCGCCTAGCCTGAGCGCATGGCTAAACCAGTGCTGACCATCCTCACCGGCAACCGCGAAGTCACCGGCTTGGAAAACCTCCGGGCGCTCGCCGACGTGCGGCTGGCCGCCGACGACGCCGAGCTGGCGGACGCGCTGCCGGGCACCGAGATTGTGTACCTGTGGAACTACTTCGCCGACGGCCTGCGCTCGGGGTGGGACCGCGCCGACGCCCTCAAATGGGTGCACCTGCCGGCCGCCGGGGTGGACCGGCTGATCTTCCCGGAACTGGCGGCCTCCGACGTCACCGTCACCAACGCCCGCGGGATCTTCGACACCGCCATGGCCGAATACGCGCTGGCCGGGATCCTGTACTTCGCCAAGAACCTCCCGCAGGCCCGGATGAACCAGGCGGAGCGGCGCTGGCAGCATTTCGGCACGTCGAACCTGGCCGGCACCCGGGCGCTGGTCGCCGGAACCGGAAGCATTGGCCGGACGACCGCCCGCCTGCTGCGCGCCGTCGGTATTCCGGCCGATGGACTGGGCCGGACAGCGCGCGACGGCGATGCGGACTTTGGTGCCGTGTTCGCCAGCGCGGACTTCGCTTCCGTGGCCGGCAACTACGACTGGGTGGTGCTCGTGGCGCCGCTGACTGCGGACACCCGCGGAATGCTCGACGCCGAGGTGCTGGGCGCCATGCGCTCCTCGGCGGTGCTGGTGAACATGGGCCGCGGGGACCTGGTGGTGCAGGCCGCGCTGGAACGGGCGCTGCGGGCCGGGGAAATCCGCGGGGCGGTGCTGGATGTCACCAGCCCGGAGCCGCTGCCGAAGCCGAGTCCGCTCTGGGGCCTTGAGAACGTGCTCATCACCCCGCATCTCTCCGGCGACTCGCGGAGCCACCTGCCCGCGATGGCCGCGCAGTTCGAAGCTAATCTCCGGGCGTACCTGGCGGGCCGGCCGCTGGAGAACGTGGTGGACAAGCAGCTGGGCTTCGTGGCGTCCCCCACAGGCGGGTAAACCGTCCCAGTAGAATCGACGGATGCCGGAAACCCTGCAGGCCCCTGCCAACCAATCGTCCCGGCTGGCCCGCGCCGTCACCGAAGTCTCCGCACCGGCCGTCCTGGTGGGCGTCCTGCTGCTGCTGCAGCCGCTGCTCCGGCCGGAGGTGACCTGGCTGCAGGGCATCGTGGCGGCAGCCTTCACCGTAGGCCTGCCCTTCTGCGGCATCCTCTGGCTGAAGCGGCGCGGGACCGTGACCGACCACCACGTGGGGGTGCGTTCGCAGCGGGCGCCGATCCTGGCGGCGTCGGCGGTTTCCCTGGGCCTTGGCGCGCTGGTGCTGGCCCTCCTGGACGCACCGGCGGTTCTCTTTGGCGAGATCGGCGGCGTGTTCATCGGGCTGATGCTGTGCATGGCGGCGAACCTGGTCTGGAAACTGTCCGTTCACTCCGCCGTGGCAGCCTACGTTGGTCTGGCGCTGCTGGCTCCGGTCCCTGTTTTCGGACCCGCCCTGGCGCTGCTGCTGGCATCGGCAACCGGCTGGTCGCGGATTAAGCTGGGCGACCATACGCCCAGCCAGGTGCTGGCCGGGCACCTCGCCGGATGCGTGGCCTTCGCGGCTGCGCTGCTGCTGCCCTGAGGCCTTCGGGCCAGTCCGGCCCCGCCGGGTGGGATAAAGTCCTATGCACATATGGCAACGCCAGTGTGTGAAACAGGGATGGGGAATTGATGGCACTGCGGTTCACGAGGTCAGCCGGCCTGGCACGGGAGAGGGCTGCCTCCGAATCCGTCGTGGCAGCGCTCGAGCTGGACGAGCACATCAGCTTTGATGAACTCCTTGCCGTGGTGGCAAAAGCCCACGGAAAACCCATTGAGCTCCGCGACATTGACCATTCGATCATCCCCGCTGTCACCGGACTGTGGGTTGAGAAGGAAAAGAAGTCCATCATCCTGCTGCCGGCCGGGGACAACCGGCTGCACCGCACCCATGCAGCGTGCCACGAGTTTGGCCATATCCTGCTGCAGCATCAGGGCTGCGGGGGAGTGGAGACGGCAACGCCGTCAGTCTTCGCGCACATTGGCAACCGCCGGGGCATCAAGACGATGCTGGCCCGCTCCCTGGACTGGAACGAAACTGAGCGCGCCGCCGAGCACGTTGCCTATCTGCTTTCCCTGGCGCTGCTGCCGAAGGACGGCGGCAGCCCCAGCGAGTTTGAGCGGACCTTTATATGACCTTCCTGCAGGTCTTCCCGGTCCTTGTGCTCTGGGCGGTGGTCGCCATCAGGCTGGTTGGACTGCGGGTCGGCTGGAAGCCGGGTGTGCTTCCCGCTATAGCGGCCGTGGCGGTGGCCGGGACACTGAACATCGATGCGGTGTACCTGGCCGTCGATCCTCTCCTGGGCGGCCGGAACGTGCTGAACCTGGCCATCCATCTGCTGATGGGCATCGGCATGACGGACCTCAGCCGGCTGCTGCTGCAGGTCACCGGGCGGGGCCGCCGTGTGAAGGTGCTGGTCGGCGTCGGACTTGTATTGGCAGCGGTGCAGATTGTCCTCCTGGTCCTCTCGGACACCCGCGGATCCGCTGCCAGCTTCACGGACACCTTCGGCACCATTCCAACCATCGCCTGGTACCAGGCCACTTTCTTTGCCTGGTTCGGCATGATCAGCGGCTACACGGCCTTTGAAATACTGCGCCGAAACCGCAGCGGGGAATCCAAGGCGTTCCGGATTGGGTTCGATCTTCTGGGTACCGGGTGCTTGCTTGGCCTGGGCGCAGTCGCCCTGAAGATGATCCAGATTGGACTGGAGGCGCAGGGATCGGGAGAGAGCTTCAGCCGTGCCCTGGTCCTGGGATACAACGTTCTGCTGGCGCTAATGATTCTGGGGTTCGCCGCGGGATTCATTCTTCCGTCCTCCGAACGCGTCAAAGCCGCCTTCCGCGCCCGGGCTGAACGGGCACGGGACATCGCGGCGCTTCGCCCGATTGTGGCCCACCTGGTGCAGACGCCGGAGGGGCGCCGTTCATTGGGAGCAGCAAGCATTGAGCTGCGGGGCAGGGCTTCGAAGGCGCAGCTCTACCGCTGGATCATTTTCATCGGTGACGTCCGCGTCCTGAACCCGGGTCTGCTCTCACCGCAGCAGACCGCCATTATTGACGAGATAGGCACACGCATTGAGCACAACGGTTCACCGGCCCGGCATCCGGCTTCCACTGGCCGCTAGCTTTTCCAGGATCCTGCCGCCGGCGCTGGTGCTCTCAGTCCTGGTGTTCCTTGCCGGGCTGGAGGCCGGACTGGGCTGGGCCGGGGCAGGCCTGCTCCTGGGCGGGATAATCGGTGTGCCTGGCCTGCTTTACAAGCTGGCCAAGCGCCCATTTAGCCGGCGTGGCCTGCCGGACAAGCTGCGGATCCAGCTTCTTGCGGTCCTGACCTTCGCCGGCGCCGTCGCCTGTTTCCTGCTTCCGCTGGGACCACCAGTTCCGCTTACGGTGGCTGCACTGTTTGTGGGCAACGCGGGGCTGGTGTTCTTCCGGCGCTGGCTCAACGTGTCAGCCCACGTGTCCGTCATTACCTTCGGAACGCTGTGGGTTGTGGCAGTGTTCGGGGGAGCCTGGGCATGGCTGTTGATATTATCGCCGGTGATGATGTTCAGCCGGGTGACCCTCAGCGAACACAGCTGGCCGGAGGCGCTGTCAGGCGCACTGCTGGGACTGGCAACCTTCTGCTGTTTTCTGATGGCAATGACTTGGAGCTGAACTAAGTGGAGAATTTCGATCTTCCTCCGGAACGTGCGGAGGCCCTGCGGCGGGCCGAAACGCTCGCCAGGAAGATCAACCTCCTCCTGGACGTGATCATGTCCGAGTCCGGTAAGCCCTACGACTATCCTGCGATCCGCGACGGCGCTCAGAAGGCCGGGTACTACCTCTCCCGGACCCGCTGGTCGCTGCTGAAATCCGGCAAGGAACAGGTGGTTCCGGACGAAGCCCTGCGCGCTATCGCTGCGGTGTTCGACGTCGACCCCGAGTACCTGCTCCAGGAGGGCGGAAAGCTGCCCGAACGGGTGGAAGCTGAACTGGAACTGATCCGCAGCCTGCGCCGTGCCGAGGTGCGCAATTTCGCTGCCCGTGCCCTGGGCCCAGTGGACCCGGAAGCGCTGCGTGCCATCGCCAAGATCCTCGACGAAACCGATTAGCCGTTTCTTTTGACCCGTCCGGCCTGCGCTGTTAGGGTTTCACTCATGTCTCACACATGTGTGAAACATGAGTGAAACCAAGAATGCCGGACGGGGACAGCGCTCGCTTGAATGCGAAGCCGCAGACATTATGTGACTGGGGGGTCACGTCTGTGTGCCTGTTCCCGAGGGATCGTATCCCTCAGGGCTGCGCGCCCCGTCCGCGTTCTTGGTCACCGCCCGGAACTCAGCCTCAGGGTGGTGAGAGCGAGCTCTGCTGCCCGTGGGGGGACCAGTGCGAGATTGCTGGTAAAAGTCAGCGAAGGGGGATTCGCTGGCTTTTGCTGTTTCCTGGGGTACATCAAATGGGGGGGAAAATGCGAAAATTGTTAGCTGCGGCGGGTTTGGTTCTGGCTCTGGGGATGACGGGCTGCTCATCCACCAACGGAGAGTCACCTGGGACCCCGGAAACGAAGACGGCGACGCAGCCAGCTTCGACGCCGACTGCTACTCCAACTCCTGAGGCATCACCTTCCGCCGAGCCGGAGGCTCCCTTCCAAACAGCCGTGGAAGTGGCTGCCGCCCTGCAGTCACAGGTGCCCACCATCACCGGCATCACTGACGTGACGGAGGCTAACGATGCCAACAATCTGATCGGCCGCCCGGGGCAATATGTGAGTGCTGCATGGATTGCGGATTCAGCGGCGGACCCGGCGCAGACGGGAATCGACGGCGGAGCAGTGGTGGAGACCTTTGCTACCCCTGAGAACACCCAAACCCGGTCGGACTACATCCAGGGAGTCCTGCAGGGCGCTGGAGGCGTCCTTGGAACCGAGTACCACTACCTGAATGGAACCGTGCTTCTCCGGGTCTCAGGAATATTGATGCCCAGCCAGGCGGCAGTTTACGAAGAGGCCTTCAGTAAATAGCGCTTGGCTGTGGCGGATGAACCCTTTTCCGGTGACTGACGGCGTCATTCTGTGTCGTAATAACGCTGTTTCGGAATGGTTTCTGCGTCCTGCGTCGCAATTACGTCGTTCTGCCGGGCCCATAGCTGCAGTATCGCGACACAGGATGCGGCAGGCCGTGGTTAAACAGCGTTATTGCAGCACAGGATGCCGTTCAAGAACCCCAGCCCCGGCATTCCCACCGTTCGTTACTGGTGGGAAGAATGAGCTCCCGGAAGGCAACAGGTTTCACAACAGGTGGGAACGGCGGACCGGCCCACCCGCAGCCCGCAGCCCGCGGGCAGCCGGAGTTTCCAGCCCAGCCGCCCCGTCCCGCACCCCGCTACAGCCGCGGAGTCCGGGACGGCTCAGTGCGGCGGGAACCGGTGGCCTCAAACGCAGCACCAAACCGGAGCAGCGCATTGTCATCCCAGCCCCGGCCGGCAAACGTCAGCCCCACGGGCATACCGATATCCGGCAGAGTGCCCATCGGCATGGTGACCGTCGGCATGCCAAGATGCCGCGGCACCAGATTCCCGTTGGCCACCCAGACGCCGTTGCGCCAGGCAAGGTCCGCGGACTCCGGGTTTACGTCGGCATCGGCAGGGCCAATATCGGCCACGGCAGGAAAGACCACGGCGTCCAGCCCGAGTGAATCCATCCACGCTTCCAGATCGATCCGCCGGGTTTCCTCCAGCCCGCGCACACCTTCGGCCAGGTGCGGAATCTCGGTGAAGGATTCCACCGGATGAGTCCGCACGTGGGCAGGATAGTTGGCAATGTCGTCGTCGAACCCGGTGTAGCGGTCCGGCAGCGCGCCTTCGGGATGCGGGAAGATCGCGGCACCGTCGACGTCGGCCAGGGAGTTCAGCTGCGGGTCACCGTTGGCTGCCAGGAAGTCATCCCACGCCCAGGCCGAGAGGTCCACGATTTCCCGGTGCAGGAACTCAGGGCTGACCAGGCCGCGGGAGAATACGGTCGGTGCGCCGGGCCGGTCGCCCTCGTAGTTGGAGACCGCCGGGAAATCGACCTCCACCACCTCGGCGCCGGCAGCTTCGAGGTCCCGGCGGGCGGCCTGCCACAGTTCCAGCACGGAGACCCGGGTGTCGATCCGCTGCCCGGTGGGACCGCCGATGCCGGGGGAGTCCGCGGTGCCGGCATCCGGATCGGCATTGATGTACATCTTCGGCACGCCGAACCGTTTCCCGGCCAGGACCCCGCGCGCGGCATCCGCTGACGGCACCGCCAGGGAGGGGTACGACGCCGGACGCACCTCGGTTGCGGACGGAATCGTCACCCATGGCTGGGCGCGCCAGAAATCCCCGCGTGTCTCGGCGTCGTCCGTCACGATCACATCCAGGACTTCGAGCAGGTCCGCCATGGACCGGGTATGCGGAACCACCACGTCCATGGTGGGAACCAGCGGCCAGTTGCCGCGGATGGAGATCACGCCGCGGGAGGGGGTATAGGCGCAGAGTGCGTTGCACGACGCCGGTGCGCGGCCGGAGGACCAGCTCTCCTCGCCCAGCCCGAAGGCCGCAAAGCTCGCCGCCGTCGCCGTGCCGGACCCGTTGGAGGATCCGGACGCGAACGCCGAGGTGAGGAAGTCCTTGTTGTACGGGCTTTCCGCCCGGCCGTAGAGTCCGCGCTGCATGCCTCCGTTGGCCATCGGCGGCATGTTCGTCAGGCCGATCAGCACCGCACCGGCCTCCCGGAGCCGGCCAATCGTGAACGCATCCTCCTGGGCCACCAGGTCAGCGAAGGCCGGGGAACCGGCGGCGACGGTCAGCCCGCGCACCTTAAAACTGTTCTTCGCCGTGTACGGGATGCCGTCCAGCGGGCCTCGGGTTTCCCCGCGGGCACGTCGGGCATCGGAGGCACGGGCCTCGGCCAGCATCCCGGGGTTCTCCACGACGACCGAGTTCAGCTTCGGTCCGGACCGGTCGTAGGCCTCGATCCGCGCCAGGTAGGCGGTAACGAGTTCCTCGCTGGTGGTTTTCCCGGTCTCCAGCGCCTCCCGAAGTTCGGCAATGCCGGCCTCAACGACGTCGAACATTACGCCTCAGCTCCGCTGCGGGCGGCAGGCTGCTGCTGGCTGATGCAGTGGATGCCGCCGCCGAACTCGAAGATGTCCCGGGCATCCACGAGCTCGATGGTGCGGCCCGGGTAGGCGCGGGACAGAATGTCCGCGGCAGCGGCGTCGTTCACGTCGTTGAAGGCACAGAGGATGACGGCACCGTTGGCGACGTAGTGGTTGATGTAGGAGTAGTCCACGAACCCGTCGCCGGCATCGATCACCGTGGGGGCGGGGACGTCGATGAGTTCCAGCTTCCGGCCGCGGGCATCCGTTGCGGCTTCGAGGACCGCACGGATTTCCTGCATGACCTCGTGGTCCGGGTGGGCCGGATCGTCCTGCCGGTGCAGCAGCACCGTGCCGGGGGAGGCGAAGCATGCCACGATGTCTACGTGGCCGCGGGTTCCGAACTCGTCGTAGTCCCGGGTCAGGCCGCGCGGCAGCCAGATCGCCTTCGACGTGCCGAGCCGGGCATGGAATTCGGCTTCCACAGACTGCCGGGTGGCGCCGGGATTGCGTCCCGGATCCAGCTGCACCGTCTCGGTGAGCAGCACCGTGCCCTCGCCGTCGGTATGGAACCCGCCGCCCTCATTGACCAGGGTGCTGGCGGACACGGGCGCGCCGGCCTGCCCGGCCACGAACCGGCCCAGGTGCTGGTCCTTGTCCCAGGCCGCCCAGTCCTGTGCGCCCCAGCCGTTGAAGATCCAGTCCACTGCCGCCACGGAACCGTCGGCCGTGTGGACGAACGTGGGCCCGGAATCGCGCAGCCACGCATCGTCCAGCTCGGCGGCCAGCACCTTGATCCCGTCACCGAGGTATTCGCGGGCGGCGTCGAGGTCCGCCGGATCGGCCAGGACCGTGACCGGCTCGTACCGGGCGATGGTGCGCGCGACGGCGGACCACGCTTTCCGGGCGCGGTCCAGAGTGTCGCTGCCGGGCTCGCCGAAAGTCTCGTTCGGCGGCGGGAACGCCATCCAGGTGCGGTCGTGGGGAGCCCACTCGGCGGGCATGGAGGTGATGCTCGAAGACATTGCAGTGGATCCTTACGGGTCGTTTAGCTCAGGGTAGCGGCCGCGGCGTCGAAGACCGTTTCGCCACCGGTAACGGTCAGTAACACGCTGTTGGCCAGCAGGTTCTCTGCCGGGGAGTCCAGGGGATTGCTGGCCAGAACGGTGAAATCGGCGCGGAAGCCGGCAGCGATCCGGCCCAGGCTGGACTCGGTGCGGCAGGAGTACGCGGCGTCGCGGGTGGCGTGGCAGATCGCGTCGGCCAGGTCCAGGGCATAGCGCGGCAGATTGGCCGGCAGACCGGGTTCCAGCGCCGATTTGCGGGTGGCCGCGACATACAGGTTGGGCAGCGCCTGGTACGGGGCGGTGGGTGCGTCAGTGCTGATCGCCAGTGTGGCGCCTGCGGCGGTGAATTCAGTCCACGGGTAGGCGCGGTCCACGCGGTCATCGCCAAGCACGGCCTGCCAGTTCTCCTGGATCGCCGGGTCGGCGTGTACGGGCTGGACGGAGGCGACGACGCCGAGGTCCGCCAGGCGGGCCACGTTGGCTTCGGTGACGGTTTCCAGGTGTTCGATCCGGTGGCGGCGGTCCCGTGGGCCGTTCACCTTGGCGGCGTGTTCCAGTGCGTCCAGGGCGATGTCCGAGGCCTCGTCGCCGATGGCATGCAGGGCGATCTGCAGGCCGGCGGCGTCTGCGGCGGCCACCACCGGCAGCAGGGTTTCCCGGTCCCAGATGGGTCCGGCGGTGCTGCCGTCCGCATACGGTTCCTTCATGGCTGCGGTGCAGCTGTCGATGACCCCGTCCACGATGATCTTGATTCCGCACAGCTGGAGGTATTCGGCGGTGGGCTGGGCCGCCAGCCGGCGCGCCAGCTCCAGGGCGCGGTCCACCTGCGCCAGGTTCCCGGCGGTGCTGTCCGTGCGGTGGATCAGCCAGTGGCCTTTCACCCGCAGCGGCAGGGTGCCGCGGCGGCGGGCGAGGGCACGTTCGAAGGCGGCGACGTCGTCGTCCTGCACTGCCATGTCCACCGCTGAGGTGACGCCGGCTGCGGCGTAGTGCGTGAACGCGGATTCGAGCGACACGTCCCGGTCCTCGTCCCGGGCGGCGCCGGCCAGGGCAGGCCAGACGATCTGCATGGCGGCGGTTTCGTAGAGCATGCCGTCCGCAGCACCGGCGGCTTCGCGGCCGATGCGCCCGCCGATCGGGTCCGGTGTTGCCGGATCAATGTCCAGTTCGGCCAGTGCAGCGGTGTTGACCCACACCGAGTGCAGGTCGTTCGCGTCCAGATACACCGGACGGTCCGGCACCGCAGCGTCGAGGAGTTCGCGGGTGGGCGCGGCGCCGTCCAGGGCGGTGTGCAGCCAGCCGGCTCCAAGGATGCGCGGTGCGTCGGGGTTTCCCGCGGCAGCCGAGCGCAGGCGCTGCTGAAGCTCGGCCAGGTTCGATGCGTCGCGCAGCTGGACCTTGCCCAGTGCCTGGCCGGTCATCAGCAGGTGGGTGTGCGCGTCGATGATGCCGGGCAGCACAAAGGCTCCGTGCAGGTCCACTGTCCGGGCACCGCTGCCGGCAACTGCCGACGCCGAGGCGGTGTCGCCCACGTACTGGAACTTCCCGCCGTCGATTACAAAGGCGGCGGCAGGCGGGCCGTCGGCGGTGAAGACTGCGGCGTTGGTGTAGAGCGTGCGCATCAGGCCACCGCCGCCACAGGCGCAGCTGAAGCCGCTTTTTCGGCGCGGACCGAGTAACGGGAGATCAGCACAAACGGAACCAGGAGCACCAGCGTCATGACCGAGAGGAGAATGCCGAGGGCTTCGTAGCCGGCGGATGCGGAGACTGCGGTGCCCAGGAACGGAGCGAAGGAGGAACCGATCAGGTACACGCCGAGCGCCGGGGCGGACCACTTGCCGGACGCATCGAGAGCGGCCGCGATGGCGATGATGTAGACAAAGGCGATCAGGTAGAGCGTGTTCCAGATGATGATCACCACCATGTACAGGCCGGAATCCTCCACCATGCCGGATACGAACTTCATGGCGGCACCGGCCACCAGCACGACGGCGAGGGGGAGTGTGCGGCCCAGCCGGCGGCCGGCGAGGGCCACCAGGGCTGAGCCTGCCAGGCCGCCAAGGGTGGACAGGCTCAGCACCAGGCCCATGCCCGTTTCGTCGAGCCCGGCCTGGTCGGCGCCCATGGTGGCGGCAACTGCCCAGAGGGAGTCCTCGCTCAGGCCCCAGAGGGCGAAGCACGCGAGCAAAGCCAGGCCGGCGAGCGTGGCGGTGCGGGTGGTTTTTGAGGCAGCCGGGGCGGCGGTTCCTGCTGCAACGCCCAGGGCGGCAGCAGCGGCGTCGGGCTCCGCGGCCGGACGGTCCGGCAGCCAGCCGGCAGCCAGCAGTGCGGCCAGTGCCAGTCCGGCGAAGAGGCCGAACGCGCTGCCCATGCCCGCCCCGAGGATGGGAATGACGAACAGGACCACGGAGACAATGGCCCGGTTGCTGAAACCGCTGATACCCGAGGCCCGGTCCGGGTTCCGCAGCGCACCGAGCGCGGCGCCCGCGGAAGAAACCGCACCGCCGGCACCGAGGCCGCCGAGAATGACGCCGGCAATGACCACCGGTTCGGACGGGATGAACGCCGCTGCACCGAAACCCGCTGCGGTCAGTGCCAGCCCGGCACGGGCAATCACGTAACGGCCGGAGGCAGCAGCCCACCGGGAGGTGAGCAGGCAGGACGCCGCGCAGGCCAGCAGCGACGCCGTCATGAGGGTGCCGGCGGCGGTGACAGAGAAGCCCGCGTCCTCGGTGAGGGCGACGATCATGATCGGCACCAGGTTGGCCGTCATAAAGCCGATCACGCCGATGCCGAAGACCGCGACGGCGCGTTTGGCGGTGAGGGGAACGCGCCCCTCGGCGGTGATGGTCTGGGCCATGGTGTCTCCCTCAGTGGGTGCGGTGAAGTGTAAATGAATGGGTTTCATTTACTTTCCGGCACAGGGGAGCCTTAGTGCAATAGAAAACGAAAGGCTTTCAGTTAAGTTTGTGTAAACTCCTGCGCCCGCAGCCCTTCGATGAGCACGTCCAGTCCCAGCTCGAAGGCTGCTTCCGCCCGTCCTTCCACGGTGTAAGGCGCTTCCAGGGCGCGCTCGAGCGCCGGGAACTGCCCGGCCGGCGGGTCCCAGACCACGGCCGGCGCGTTGAGTTCCATGGCGGATCCGAGCACCAGGTTGTCGATCAGGGACAGGGCAGAGACGATGCGCTGCGGCGGCAGCCCTGCCTGTTCCAGTGCCATTGCCATGGTTTCGTAGGCGGCGAGGGCGCCGGGATCCTGGACTGTCTGGGTCAGGATCAGCTGCACCAGACGCGGATGGGCCGCTATGCATTTCCGGTAGGCGCGGACGACGGCGCGCAAGGCCTCGTCCCAGGGCAGGTCCTGCACCGGTACCTCCAGCTTTTCGGCGAAGACCCGTGCGCGGATCAGTTCGATGATGTGCTCGCGGTTATCGATGTGGTTGTAGAGCGAGGACTGGCTGACCTCCAGCCGGCGGGCGATCCGCGGAAAACTGAAGTTCCCCGTTTCATCGATCAGCTCCAGTGCCGTGGTGACAATGGCGTCCACGGACAGCAGCGGCGAGCGGGGGCGGGGCATGCGGGGACTCCTCGAATAGTAGGACTCAACAATCTACCGGCCGCAACAGGCTCAGAGGCTCCACCCTGCCTGAACGGACATGCGGGACCGCTCCGGATCGTCGCCGGAGCCCGCGAAGAGTGCACCCGCCCTCCCGCAAGTCAGTGCCCGGGGTTAGGCTCCGGGCATGGGTTGGGGAGAATTCTGGCCGGCAGCTGCGGACTGGGCCATCACGTGGATTCCGGTGCTGGGCCCGCTGGGGATACTGGTGACGGCTCTGGTTGCCTACTTTGGCTACCGGCAGAAGCTGGAGGCGGACCGGCGGGCCCAGTGGTGGGTGCGTGCGCAGTGGGCACTCGAGGCTTCACTGAGTGCCAATCCGCGGCGTTCCCTGGCCGGGCTGGCTGTGCTGAATGACCTCAAAACCTCCTCCCTGGCAACACGGGAGGACCGGGAGCTGTTCCGGCTCATTGGGACGACGGCGCGGGAGGAACTGCTGGGCGCCGGCAGCGGTGCAGTTGCGAGTGCCGAAGTTGCCCGGCCGGCGGGGACGGACGACGGCGGTGCTGCCGCACGCCGTGCCCGGCCCGAGCCGCATACCTCGCTGGACTCCGTGCTGGAGGCCGCCTTGCGGGCGCAGGTAGAAAAGCTCGCTGAGGAGGGCCCGGAGCCGTCCTCCTCCTTGCTGGGCTCACCCGGCGCCCCTACCGTGGGAGAAGCTCAAAACCACTGACCCGCAGTCTTTCCTGCCGAATCCGGACCCAGCGAGGCGATTATGGGCTCCCAGCCGTTCGACCCCAGGGGTTACCAGGGATATCCGCCGCAGAACCGGAATGCGGGCAGGGGGCTGGCCATTGCCGGCCTGATTGCCGGCATAATCGCGCTGCTGCTGTTCTGGTTTCCGGCCGTCAACCTCGTGGCGGTGGTGCTCGCCATCATCGGGCTCGGCCTGGGGATCGGAGGCCTGGTAACCGCCGGCCGGACCGGGAGCTCGGCCAAAGGACTTGGGACTGCTGCCGTGATCATTTCCGCAGCGGCCCTGGTGCTGAGCGTCCTCGCAGCGATCATGTGGGCGTCACTGTTCACCCCGATGGAACGCAACACGGTGACTCCATCGCCTGAGCCGACCAGTACGGCCACCCGCACGGCAACGCCGTCGACTTCGGCGCCTCCCGCGACCGGCACGAGCGCGCCGTCGTCCTCTGCAGTCCCCGGGACCTCCGGGGCCTCGGCCCCGGCCTCACCGCCCAGCGGCGCCACGGCTTCGCGTTGATTCCGGCCGCCGGGACCCTGGGCGGGCGGGATAGCGGCAAGTCCTTGTAGCGCCTCCCGGGCGCGCCTACCGTTGAAAGACCCGAAGAATCGACCCGCTGCCGGGAGGGCCAGAAACAGGGTTCCCCTCGCGGCGGCGTCCGAATCCAGCGAGGCGATGATGGGTACTGGGCCAAACGATCCGATGTACGGCTACGGCGGGCAGGGGTACCCTCCTCCGCCAGGGCTAATGCAGTCCAACAGGGGCTGGGGGATGGCCCTCGCGGGACTGATTCTGGGAATTGTGGCGCTGTTCCTGTTCTGGATTCCGCTGATCAGCTGGCTGGCGCTGATTCTGGCTCTGATTGGCCTGGGACTCGGCATAGCGGCACTGGTAACAGCGGTCCGGCAGCGGACGACGGCCAAAGGGCTGAGTATTGCTGCAGTGGTGGTCTCCGGGGTTGCCCTGATCGCGGCGATCCTTGGCACGGTTTTCTGGGGAGCACTCTTCGGCGCAGTCGAGGACGAGGTAAGCAGCCCTTCCTCAACCAGCGCGCCGTCGGTCACGGCCAGCCCTTCCTCCGGGCCGAGCGCTTCCAGCTCCGCCACGCCAAGCGCTGATCTGCTCCCGCTGGGAGCGGCGGCGGAGGTGGGGGAGTACAGCGTGACCGTTTCGAACGTTCAGCTGGATGCGACCGATGCCATCCTGGGCTTCCGCGAGTTCAACGAGGCGCCCGAAGGCCAGTACGTGCTCGTCACTCTCGACGTCGTTTATAACGGCAACGAGGAGGGTGACCCCTGGCTGGACCTGAGGGCGAACTTCGTTGGATCCGACAGCCGCCAGTATGACGAATCGACGTGCACTGCCCTGCTCGATCGGCAGGGGTCCTCGGTGCCGACGCTGGAGAACGGCGGCGCAGCGCAGTATGAGGTGTGTATGGACGTTCCGGCAGCGGCACTTCCAGGCCAGCGGGTGCTGGTGGAGGAGACTTTCGGAATTACCGGCCGGACCGAGGCGAGCTGGCAGACCCAGTAACCGGCCGGTGCTGTGGTTGCGGCCGGCGTGCTCCGGCATTCAGTCCGGCCGCATTGGCGGCAACCAGCGCGCCAAGAATAAGGATCAGGCCAACCAGCTGGCCGGGCGCGAATGATTCGCCCAGCACAGCTGCACCTGCGGCCGTGGCTACGACGGGGCTCAGCAGCGACATAAAACTGACCCCCGACGCCGGCAGCAGCCGGATCCCACGGAACCACAGCCAGTACGCCAGCACCGTTCCCACCAAAGCCAGATAGAGGTAACCGGCAAGATTCGCCGCGGTGAAGGCCGGCAGTGCAGGACCCTCGGCTGCCAGCATGACCGGAACCAGGAACAAGCCGCCGGCCACCAGCTGCCATGCGGTGGAGACAAGCGGCCCGACGGGCGGCTGCCAGCGTTTGGTCAGCACAATACCGGCAGCCATTGACGCTGCTCCGCCCAGTGCTGCCAGCACCCCGGCGGCGTCGAGCCGGGCGTCCGCTGAAAGAACCAGCAGGCCCACCCCGGCGATTCCTGCGGCGCCGGCACCCAGCTTCACCGGTCCCACGCGCTCGCCGAGTACCCGTGAGGCCAATACCGCCACCAGCAGCGGCTGGACCGCACCGACCATCGCCGCCACACCGCCGGGCAGCCGGTAGGCGGCGACGAACAGCAGGGCGAAGAATGCGCCGAAATTGAGCAGCCCCAGGACCGCGGACTTCCACCACCACGAGCCCTTCGGCAGCCGGCGGAGCACCACGAGCAGCACCAGTCCCGCGGGAAGGGAACGCAGGACGGCGGCCAGCAGGGGCCGGTCCGGCGGCAGGAACTCCGTGGTGACCAGATAGGTGGTGCCCCAGGCTGCGGGAGCAATGGCGGTGAGGGACAGCAGGACGAGTTTGCTAAGCACTTAGCTATCGTTACCTAAGCGCTTAGCAATGTCCAGCCTTTCCCGATGAGGGGAGCCGGCCTAGACGGCTTGGAGGACATTTGTGGTTCCGGCGGCCTAAACGGGCCATGCACCTTCCGCAGGTGCAGTCCGCAGGGGAAGGCTGCCTAAGTACCTATTCCGCATTGCCCCAAGGAGCTGGTTCCCAGTGTTCTCCCCTTCACCTCGGCCCCGTACGCGCGTGGCCGCCGTTCTGGCCGCCGTCTGCGCGGCTAGCCTTGTAGTTATGCCGTCAGCAGCAGCATCCCCAGGATCGGGCCATGGGCCCGGCCACGGTTCCAGCCACGGAAACGGGCACGGTCACGGCCACGGCGGCAAGCCGGGGCACCCCGGAAAACCCGGAAAACCGGACAGGCCCGGTCATCCCGGCAAGGACAAAACCGCCCACCTTACGGTGATGGGCACGTCAGACCTGCACGGCTACATCGAAAACTGGGACTACTTCCAGAACGCGGAGTACGACGACGCCGCCGGCAACGACGTGGGCCTCGCGAAGATTTCCGGCCTGGTGAACCAGGTCCGCGCCGACCGCGGCGTCGACAACACCCTGCTGATCGACGCCGGAGACACCATCCAGGGCACCTCACTCACCGACTACTTCGCCAACGTCGAGCCCATTACCGAAACGGGCGAAACCCATCCGATGGCCGCTGCCATGAACGCCATGGGTTACGATGCCGCAGCCCTCGGAAACCACGAGTTCAACTACGGCACCGACCTCCTGGCCAAGTTCGAGGATCAGCTGGACTTCCCGCTGCTCGCGGCCAACGCCGTCGATGAAACCACAAATGAGCCGGCCTTCTCGCCGTACATCATCAAGACGGTCAAGCCGAAGGGCAGCAAACCCATCAAGGTTGGCATTCTGGGCCTGACCAACCCCGGAATCGCCATCTGGGACAAGGGCAACGTGGAAGGCAAGCTGCGCTTCCCCGGGCTGGTGGAAACCGCGGCCGAATACGTGCCGCAAATGAAGGCCGCAGGAGCCGACGTCGTTGTGGTGAGTGCGCATTCGGGCACCTCCGGCACGTCCTCCTACGGCGATGACCTGCCGCTTGAAAACGCTGCAACGCAGGTCGCCGAGGAAGTCCCCGGCATTGACGCGATCCTGGTGGGCCACGCGCACCAGGAAATCCCCGAGCACTTCGTCACCAACAAGAAAACCGGCGAGCAGGTGCTGCTGACCGAACCGCTGAACTGGGGCATGCGCCTGTCCGTCATGGACTTTGAACTGACCAAGGTGCGCGGCAAGTGGGACGTGACATCGGCGTCGGCCTCCCTGCTCAACGCCAACACCGTGGACGCTGACCCGGTGGTCTCGGACCTGGTCCGGGACGCGCACCAGCGGGTGATCGACTACGTGAACACCCCGGTAGGCACTGCGACCGAGACCATGCCGGCGCCCGAATCCCGGTACCGGGACACGGCCGTGATCGACTTCGTCAACGAGGTGCAGACCCAGGCAGTGCAGCGGGCGCTGGCCGGCACTCCGGCGGGTGACCTTCCGGTGCTCTCCGTTGCGGCACCGTTTAGCCGTACCGCGGTGATCCCCGAAGGGCCCGTGACCATCCGCGACCTGGCCGGTCTGTACGTCTTCCCGAACACGCTCTACGCGGTGGACATGACCGGCGCGCAGATCAAGGAGTACCTGGAGTATTCGGCGAAGTACTTCAATCAGACGGCGCCGGGTGCTCCGGTGGATCCGGAAACCCTGACCAACGCCGACGGCACTCCGGACTACAACTACGACATGTTCTCCGGAATCGGCTATGACATCGACATCAGTGCGCCGGTGGGGGAGCGGATCACCAACCTGACGTACGACGGCGCCCCGTTGGATCCAGCGCAGCACTTCGCCGTCGCGACCAACAACTACCGCCAGTCCGGCGGCGGGAACTTCCCGCACATTGCCACGGCTCCGGTGCTGCTGAACCAGCAGACCGAAATCCGGCAGCTGCTGATCGACTACGTGGTGGCCAACCAGAGCATTGACCCGGCAACGTTTGCGGAGGAGAACTGGCGGCTCGTCCGGGCCGGCGTGCCTGTCTTCGGGTAGGTTGCCGCGGGTTTCGTTGGGCCGCGCCCGGAACTGATTGTTCCGGGCG
>NZ_JAXIOM010000045.1:0-34313 GCF_049311025.1 Arthrobacter sp. 3Tela_A | reverse complement strand
GCTGTGCTCCTGTCCCCGGGGACGGGGTCCGCGGGTACGGGGCGCCCATCGGCGGCTGCAGCGGGGGGAACTGCTGTGCCGGGAACTGCTGGGCAGGGAACTGCGAGCCCGGGGTCGGCGGGGCCGGCGGAATGAAGGGCGGCCGTGATTCCGGCTGGGGCACCGGCGGGACCGGGACCGGTGCCGCACCAGCCGCTCCCCTCGCCTGCCCCGCCTGCCCCGGCCCCTGCGGGGCAAGGACCGCGTCCCGCCGGCCGGCCTCATAGCCCTCCTGGAAGATCTGCGCCGGATGGGGAAGCCCGTCGCCATACGGTGACGCAGCGGAAGCACCGGCGCCCCGGCGGGACGTCAGCCTCCCCACCGCGAATCCGGCCGCCGCGACGGCAAGAAAAAAGATGAACTCCCCCATGACCTGCTGCTTTCCCCCTAGACGTCCAGACCCGCCTATCCTAAGGTGCCTTTCCAATGCATGCCCGGAGGCATGCCCTCCTGTGGAAAATCCAGTCCTCTTCTCCCCCTTATCTTCAGCTTTTCTTCAGATTTTTCTTCAAGTTCTTCTTCAGTTGTCCCACACAATGGCGCCCTGCCCTCCCCCTGCGTACCCGGCCTGTTCCGGCGCCAAAGGGCAACTGGTAACGTCGGCCCCGGGGTGGCCGCCAGTGAAGGACAGCCGGTGGAAGGGCTTGGACGCCATGCATCTTTCGGTCCTGGGAACACAGCAGCGCATCTATGGTGAAGCACAGGTGCCCAACTCCAAATACCACGCGCACCGTGCCCTGATCCTGGCTTCCCTGGCTCCGGGAATCAGCCGGATCACCGGACTCACCGACGCCCGCCACGTCCACTACACGGTTGCCATGCTGCGTTCGCTCGGCACCCGGATCGACGTCGACGGCGGCACCTACGTAGTGCACGGCGGCCCCTACCGGCCGCTGAGAAACGAAGTCTCCGCCGGCAGCTCCGGCACCACCCTGTACTTCATGGTGGGGCTGGCAGCGCTGGGGTCCAGAGACGTGACGGTGACCGGGCAGAAGTACTTCCAGCGCCGCCCGATTGGACCGCTGCTGCAGGCCCTTACCCAGATGGGACTCGACGTCGCCTCCCCCACCGGATGCCCGCCCATCCGGGTGCGCGCCCGGCGCCCCGCCGGCGGAGAGGTCCACATCGCCGGAACACTCTCCCAGTGGGTCTCGGGGCTGCTGCTGCTCGCGCCGTTTGCGGAGCAGCCAACCTCGGTGGTGGTGGACGGCACCCTGAACGAACGCACCTATCTTGAACTGACCGTCCAGATGATGCGCCGCTTCGGCCTTCAGATCGACGTCCAGGACGACTGGCACCGCTTTGAGATACCGCCCGGGCAGGAGGCCGTGCCCACGCAGATGCGCATGCCCGAAGACATCGGATCTGCCGCCTTCGGCCTGGCAGCCGCTGCCCTCCATCCTTCGGACCTGCTGCTGCGCGGCCTGCGCTCGGTCACCGCAGAGGGGGCAGACCATCCCGAGGCCGATTTCCTGGACATCGCCGCGTCCATGGGGCTGCCAATGGCCTACGACGCCGGGACGGACGGTGTGCGGGTCAGGCATGACGGGCTGCGCCTTCAGCCGGCAGAGATCGACTGCCGTTCCGTACCGGATATGCTGCCGGTGCTTTCGGTCATGGCGGCCTGTGCCGACGGTGAGAGCGTCTTCCGCAGCGTGGGACACGTCCGGCTGAAGGAATCGGACCGGGTGGCGGCCATGGCGCAGCTGAACTCCATGGGAGCAGGGGTCAGGACGGCGGGCAGTGACCTGATCATCCGCGGCACACAGGTCCTGACCGCAGCCGACTTGTCCTCCTTCAACGACCACCGGGTGCTGATGTCCCTGGCCGTCGCAGCCTCCGGTGCCGTGGGGCGGAGCACGCTCAGCTACCCCAATGCCTACCGGATTTCCTATCCGGAGTTCCTCGACGCAATGAACTCGTTTGGCCTGTCGATGCAGGTGCAGGACGGCCCGGTCCCCCGCCGGCGCACCACCAGGAACGCCAAGACCCGCGCGCCGCAGGGCACGGCTCCGTCACCGGCGCAGGCAGCCCTGGTTCCTGGCCCGGACTGGGTGCGCCGCTGGGCAGCTGAACGTCCCGGCCACACCGCAGTGACCGACGGCCGGCCGCAGGACTCCGGGCACCTGACCTGGGCCCAGCTCGACGCCGGTGCCGACCGGGTGGCAGCCCTCCTGCAGGACCTGGGCATCCGCACCGGAGACCGGGTGGCGTTCCAACTGCCGAACTGGACCGAATTCGTTCTGCTCTGTACTGCCGTGATGCGCATTGGCGCCGTCGCTGCGCCCATCATGCCGATCTTCCGCGAGCGCGAAGTCGCCTTCGCCCTGCACCGCTCCCGGGCCGCCGTCGTGGTAGTCCCGGCGGAATTCCGCGGCCGTCACTATGCCCGGGAACTGGGCGGTATCCTCTCGGCAGGAACCGGAACTGACCCCGCCTATGACCTCGCGGTGCGCCATGTCCTGGTAATCGGCGGCGCCGCACCGGCACTGCCGGGCACCGGCGTCACCTGGCACGGGTGGGAGCAGGAACTGGCTGAAACCCGGGTGGACCGGGAACGGATCGATGCCGCTGCCCCCGCAGCGGACTCCGCCGCCCAGCTGCTGTTCACCTCCGGCACCACGGGTGAGCCCAAGGCCGTGCTGCACCGGCATTCAACTCTCTCCCGGGCAGCTGCACTGCAGGCACAGCACCTGGGGCTGCATACCGGGGATGCAGTGTTCATTCCGTCCCCCCTGGCACACCAAACCGGATTCCTCTACGGAATGTGGCTCTCCTTCGTGCTGGGTGTCCCGCAGATCCTGCAGCCGGTCTGGGAACCGGTCCGTGCCCTGAATCTGCTGCAGGGCTGGAAGGGCAGCTTCGTCCAGGCCGCCACTCCGTTCCTGGCCGACCTGGTGAAGGCCGTGGAAGCAGGGGCCCCGGCGCCGGCAAGCCTGCGGATCTTCGTCAACACCGGTGCCGGTGTTCCCCGGCACCTCGCCGAACGCGCCACCCGGGTGCTGGGGGCGTGGGTCTGCGGGGCGTTCGGCACAACCGAAACCTGCCTGGGCGCAGTCTCCTCCCCCGGCGGTGACCCGGCACTGGTCTGGGGCACCGACGGGAAGCTGCTCCCGGGGGTGCAGGCGCGGATTGTCAGCGACGACGGGCAGCTGCTGCCTTCCGGCAGTGAGGGCAATTTTGAGCTGCTCAGTCCCACCATGTTCGAGGGCTATCTGGACCGGCCGGATCTGACCAAGGAAGCCTTCACCGACGACGGCTGGTACCGCACCGGAGACCTGGCCACGCTGGACGACGCCGGATACCTGCGCATCACCGGCAGGGTGCGGGATGTGATCAACCGCGGCGGAGAGAAGATCCCCGTGGCTGAGATCGAGCAGCTGCTGTACCGGCACCCGCTTGTTGACGACGTCGCGCTGGCCGCCATGCCGGATCCCCGCCTGGGCGAGCGTGCCTGCGCCTTTGTGGTGCCGGTGCCGGGAGCTGCCCCCACCCTGGCCGAACTCACCCGGTATCTGGACAGCTGCCAGGTCTCCAAGCACTATTGGCCGGAGCGGCTGGAGCTGCTGGAAGCCATCCCGCGGAACCCGGTGGGCAAGGTCCAGAAATTCCTGCTGCGCCAGCGGGCACAGCAACTGGCCGGGAGCGTCCCGGCCGGCACAGACAGGAGCCAGGCGTGAAGACCAGCACGGTGCGAGCTGACGGACGCGGAAGTTCGATTCCCGAACCGGAGTACCAAACACTGCTTGGCCGGGTAACCGACTGGGTGGAAGGGCCCGGAGAAGCCTGGGCCGAGGAAATAGAGGCGACCGGCAAGGTGTCCGGTGAACTCTGGAACCAGCTGCGCGCCGAGGGTTTCCTCTCCCTTGCCGCACCCCGGGACCTGGGCGGCGCCGGCCTGAGCTTTCTGCAGTGGATGGGGCTAATGGAGGTCTTCTCCCGCTCCCATGCCTCGGTGCGGATGATCGTCCACGTCCTCAACGGCACCTGGCGGGCCATGAATCCCTTCGCCGACGAGGTGCAGCGGCAGAAATTCATCGTGCCCGCCGTCGCCGGGGAATCCGTGGTGGCCTTCACTCTGACCGAACCTGCCAACGGCAGCGGCGTCGACATTACGTCCTCCGTCCGCCGCGACGGCGACACGTACTACCTCACCGGGTCCAAGCACCTCATCACCTTCGGCGTCCGCTGCGACTACTGGCTTCTTTTCGCACGCCTGGAGGGAAGCTCCGGCCGGGACGGCACCGTGGCGCTGCTGGTCGACCGCAACACCCCGGGCGCCGAGGTGGAAGACACGTCCAGGACCATGGGAGTGCGCGGCACCGACCACGCTTCGCTGAGGTTCACCAACGCCCCCGTCCCGGTCGCGAACCGGCTCGGTGCGGAAGGCGAAGGCCTGGCAGTGGCTCTGGGCGGTTTCCTCACTCCCAGCCGGATCTCCGTAGCCATGAGCTGTGTGGGGCTGGCCCAGCGCGCCCAGCAGCTGGCGGTTGCCTACGCGGCCGGGCGCACAACCTTCGGCAAGCCGCTCGCCTCCCGGCAGGCCATCGCCTTCACCCTGGCGGAGAACGCAGCGGACATCGCTGCAGCCAAAGCCCTCACCCTCACCGCCGCCGCAGCCTGGCAGAACGCCGATCCTGACTCGACGGCTCTGTCTTCCATGGCCAAGCTGACCGCCGTGGACATGCTGGGCAGGGTCACGGACAAGGCGCTGCAGGTGCACGGCGGAATCGGTTACTGGCAGTCCCAGCCCATAGAGCGGGTGTACCGCGATGCCCGTGCGCAGCGGTTCGAAGAGGGCACCAATGAAATCCAGAAGTCCGTCATCGCCAAGGCAATTCTCGGCGGAGCAACGGGCTAGGTCCGTACCGTGCACTCGGACCCGCGGCTGGGAGTGCGTCGTTTCCGGCATGCCTTCGCCCCGGGCCGCATCGGATCCCTGCGGCTGCCGCACCGGATCATCATGGGCAGCATGCACCTGAACTTCGAGGCAGACGCGGATGCGCTGGCGGCTTTCTACGCAGAGCGTGCTGCCGGCGGGGCGGCACTGATCGTCACCGGTGGTGCCGCCGTAAACCGCGACGGTTCTGGCGGAAAAACCTACCTGGTGTGCGGCGAACCGCCGTTTCTGCCTGCAGCGCAGACGGCGCTGAAGGCAGTGCACGACGCCGGCGGGCGACTGGCGCTGCAGCTGTTCCACGCCGGGCGATACGCCTTTACCGAAACCTACGGACGGCAGCCCCTGGCACCGTCGGCCGTGTGGTCCGGCTACTCGAAAGCCGATCCCCGTGCCATGGACGAAGAACAGATCCGCCAGACCCTGCAGGACTTCGCTGCTGCGGCGGGCCAGGCCCGCGAGCTGGGGTTCGACGCCGTTGAAATCATGGGGTCCGAGGGGTATCTGGTCAACCAGTTCGCGTCCCCGGAGACCAACCTCCGGGACGATGCGTGGGGCGGGGACCCTGTTCGGAGGCGTGCCTTTCCGCTGGCCGTCCTGGCCGCTGTGCGCAGGGCTGCCGGCCCGGACTTCCCCGTCATCTTCCGTATGTCCGGAGCAGACCTCACAGCAAACGAGGGGGCTCCGGAGGAATACGGTGCCCTGGCCGCGGCCCTCGCCGACGCCGGAGCCGATGCGCTCAGCATCGGGATCGGCTGGCACGAATCGCAGATCCCCACGGTACAGTCGCTCGTGCCGCACGGCAGCTGGCTTTCCGTGGCCGCAGGGATCCGGGCAAGCCTGCGCAGCCGGGGACACCGGCTGCCCGTGATCGGTTCCAACCGCATCAATTCGGTGGAACAGGCCAACGCTGCACTGGCCCGGGGCAGCGTGGATTTTGTGTCGATGGCACGCCCGTTCCTGGCCGACCCGCGGATCCTGGCCAAGACCGAAGCCGGGCGCGTGGATCTGGTGAACACCTGCATCGCCTGCAATGAAGCCTGCATAGACCGTTCCCTTGGCACGGAACCGGTGTCCTGCCTGGTGAATCCGAGGGCGGGCCGGGAGCTGGAGTTCCCGCCCGCCGAGGCCGAAGTTTGCGCAGACGGAACTGCAGTGGCTGTCGCAGGCGCCGGTCCGGCCGGTATGCAGGCAGCAGCCACCCTCGCGGCGGCCGGAGTTCAGGTCTATCTTTTCGAGTCGGAAGCTGAAATCGGGGGCCAGTTCCGCCTGGCCCGCTGTGTGCCGGGCAAGGCGGATTTCGCCGAAACCATCCGCTATTTCTCGAATGAGCTTCCCAGGCTCGGTGTCAGGATCCATACCGGGGTCCGGATCGCAGCTGCAGGGCTCGCCGGCTTTCGCCACGTTGTGGACGCAACCGGCGTCCTGCCGCGGACAGTGCAGCTGGCCGGTGCCGGGATTCCGGTGCTGGACTACCGGCAGGCCTTCGCCAACCCGGCAGCCCTGCCTGCACGGATTGCCGTCGTCGGCGGCGGGGGCATAGCCGTTGATTTGGCGCATCTGCTGCTGCAGGAAAACAAACCAGGGACGCCGGGGCCTGAGTCCGGGCTGGACGCTGCCGCGCGGTTCACGCGGGAGCACCTCCGCCCGGAGCCGCCGCGCGCGGACGGCCGGCAGATAACACTGCTGCGCCGCGGTGCGCGCATCGGAGACGGCATTGGGATCTCCACCCGCTGGGCTGCGCTGCAGGCCCTGCGGAATGCCGGCGTCGTGCTGCGCACCGGGGTTGCCTACCGGAAACTGGTCCCCGGCGGGCTGCTCATCGACGGGCCGGAAGGCGCCGAACTGATTGCGGCAGACGCCGTCGTGCTGGCCGCCGGACAGGTGGAGAACACTGTCCTGCAGCGCGGACTGGCGGCAGCCGGCATCCCGTACACCGTCATTGGCGGAGCAGCTTCTGCAGCCGGGCTGAACGCCGTCCGTGCCTTTGCCGAGGGTCTGGAAGCCGGCACGGCCGTGGCAGCGGCGCTGCTGGCCGGAACCCGGGAACGCAAAAGGGCCCCGCTGCCGTAGCAGCGGGGCCCTTCAATGCTGAACCGTATGGTCCGGCGTCAGAACATCAAATTACTTGATGATCTTGGTGACGCGGCCGGATCCAACGGTGCGGCCGCCTTCGCGGATAGCGAAGCCGAGGCCCTCTTCCATTGCGATCGGCTGGATCAGTTCAACGGTCATTTCGGTGTTGTCACCGGGCATAACCATTTCCGTACCCTCGGGCAGGGTGATAACACCCGTGACGTCGGTGGTGCGGAAGTAGAACTGCGGGCGGTAGTTCGAGTAGAACGGGTTGTGGCGGCCGCCTTCATCCTTGGACAGGATGTAGACGTTTGCCTCGAAGTCGGTGTGCGGGGTGATGGAAC
The DNA here is from genome assembly GCF_049311025.1 of Arthrobacter sp. 3Tela_A. NCBI lineage: Bacteria > Bacillati > Actinomycetota > Actinomycetes > Micrococcales > Micrococcaceae > Arthrobacter > Arthrobacter sp. 3Tela_A. The sequence goes on along the minus strand of NZ_JAXIOM010000045.1, from coordinate 26,957 downwards.
CCGGCTTGACGACAACCTGGCCACGCTCTACGTCTTCGCGCTTGATGCCGCGGAGCAGCAGGCCACAGTTCTCGCCGGCCCATGCTTCGTCGAGCTGCTTGTGGAACATCTCGATACCGGTAACCGTGGTCTTCTGGATCGGGCGGATGCCAACGATCTCGACCTCGGAGTTGATAGCGAGGGTACCGCGCTCGGCGCGGCCCGTAACAACGGTGCCACGACCGGTGATGGTGAAGACGTCTTCGATCGGCATCAGGAACGGCTTGTCCTTGTCGCGAACGGGGTCCGGAACGTTGTTGTCAACGGCTTCCATGAGTTCTTCGACGGACGCAACCCACTTGGGGTCGCCTTCCAGTGCCTTCAGGCCGGAAACGCGAACGACGGGAGCGTTGTCGCCGTCGAACTCCTGGGAGCTCAGCAGTTCGCGAACTTCCATTTCCACGAGGTCGAGAAGTTCCTCGTCCTCAACCATGTCGGACTTGTTCAGCGCGACCAGCAGGTAGGGAACACCAACCTGGCGGGCAAGCAGAACGTGCTCGCGGGTCTGAGCCATCGGGCCGTCAGTAGCGGCAACCACGAGGATTGCGCCGTCCATCTGAGCTGCGCCGGTGATCATGTTCTTGATGTAGTCAGCGTGGCCCGGGGCGTCAACGTGTGCGTAGTGACGCTTCTCGGTCTGGTACTCAATGTGCGAGATGTTGATGGTGATACCGCGCTGACGCTCTTCCGGCGCGGAGTCAATAGCAGCGAAGTCGCGCTGCTCGTTCAGGTCAGGGTACTTGTCAGCAAGCACCTTCGAAATGGCAGCGGTCAACGTGGTCTTTCCATGGTCAACGTGACCAATGGTGCCGATGTTGACGTGCGGCTTAGTCCGCTCGAACTTTGCCTTCGCCACGGGTTCCTCCTAGAAAGGTTAGAAGACTCAATCACCAGCCGCGCTTCTCGCAACTGATCCGATACAAGTCTACTTGGGGCTGTTTATTTGATGAAATTGCCTTGTGCCGCGGTTCCCGCAGGTCCCGCTCAGTCTGGCCGTACGGCCCGTCCGTCCGGGTCTCCCCCTGGGACGGGCCGCACACGGCCGGTGCTCCGGATTTCTCCGGAACACCGGCGGGGTCTTACTCGCCGCGCGTCTTCTGAATGATCTCGTCGGCTACTGCCTTCGGGACCTCTGCGTAGCTGTTGAACTGCATCGAGTAAACGGCGCGGCCCTGGGTCTTGGACCGCAGGTCGCCGATGTACCCGAACATGCCGGACAGCGGAACGAGGGCGCGAACGACCTTCACGCCGCTGGCGTCTTCCATCGACTGCATCTGCCCGCGGCGCGAGTTGATGTCACCGATGACTTCACCCATGTATTCCTCAGGGGTGCGGACTTCGACATCCATGATCGGCTCAAGCAGAACCGGGCTCGCCATCTTTGCGGCTTCCTTGAAAGCCTGGCGGCCGGCGATCTTGAACGCCATTTCCGAGGAGTCGACGTCGTGGTAAGCGCCGTCAACAAGGGTTGCCTTGATGCCGACAACGGGGTAACCGGCAAGGATGCCGTCGTTGAGGGCGCTCTGGATACCCTGGTCAACGCTGGGGATGTATTCACGGGGAACACGGCCACCGGTGACCTTGTTGTCGAACTCGTACATCGCGCCTTCGGAAGTATCCAGGGGCTCGATGGCGATCTGGATCTTTGCGAACTGGCCGGAGCCGCCCGTCTGCTTCTTGTGCGTGTAGTCGTAACGCTCGACTGCGCGGCGGATGGTTTCGCGGTAGGCAACCTGGGGCTTGCCCACGTTTGCTTCAACCTTGAATTCGCGGCGCATGCGGTCCACCAGGATGTCCAGGTGCAGCTCGCCCATGCCGGCGATGATGGTCTGGCCGGTGTCTTCGTCGAGGGAGACCTGGAAGGTCGGGTCCTCTTCGGAGAGCTTCTGGATAGCCGTGGAGAGCTTCTCCTGGTCACCCTTGGTCTTCGGCTCGATTGCCACGGAAATGACGGGCTCCGGGAAGCTCATCGATTCCAGGACGATCGGGTTCTGAAGGTCGCACAGGGTATCCCCGGTGGTCGTATCCTTCAGGCCGATGGCCGCGTAGATGTGACCCGTGGTGATCTCTTCAACCGGGTTTTCCTTGTTGGCGTGCATCTGGAAGAGCTTTCCGATGCGCTCCTTCTTCTGCTTGGTCGAGTTCATGACCTGAGCACCGGAAGCAGCCTTGCCGGAGTAAACGCGGATGTAGGTCAGACGGCCGAAGAACGGGTGCGTCACAACCTTGAAGGCCAGGGCCGAGAACGGAGCATCGGCATCGGCGGCGCGCTCGAGGACAACCTCTTCGTCGCGGATGTCGTGTCCCTGGATGTTCGGAACATCCAGCGGGCTCGGCAGGTAGGCGACGACGGCGTCAAGCATCGGCTGAACGCCGCGGTTCTTGAACGCGGAGCCGCACAGCACCGGGTAGATCTCGGAGTTGACGGTCATCTTGCGGATGCCGGCCTTCAGTTCCTCAAGGGTGAGTTCTTCACCTTCGAGGTACTTGTCCATCAGCTCTTCGCTGGCTTCGGCAACGGTTTCCACGAGCTTCGCGCGGTACTCTTCGGCCTTTTCCTGCAGGTCTGCGGGGATCGGCTCAACTTCGTACTTGGCGCCCATGGTCACATCACCCTTGGCGTCGCCGCGCCAGGTGAGTGCACGCATTTCGAGGAGGTCTACGACGCCCTCGAATTCGCTCTCGGAGCCGATCGGCAGCTGGAGAACCAGCGGCTTGGCGCCCAGGCGGTTGATGATGGTGTCGACGGTGAAGTAGAAGTCGGCGCCCAGCTTGTCCATCTTGTTGACGAAGCAGATACGCGGAACGTTGTACTTGTCAGCCTGGCGCCAAACAGTCTCGGACTGCGGCTCCACGCCTTCCTTGCCGTCGAAAACGGCTACGGCGCCGTCAAGCACGCGCAGGGACCGCTCAACCTCGACAGTGAAGTCAACGTGACCCGGCGTGTCGATGATGTTGATCTGGTTGTTGTCCCAGTAGCACGTGGTAGCTGCGGAGGTAATGGTGATACCCCGCTCCTGCTCCTGTGCCATCCAGTCCATGGTCGAAGCGCCGTCGTGCGTTTCGCCAATCTTGTGGTTGACACCGGTGTAGAACAGGATGCGCTCGGTGGTGGTGGTCTTGCCGGCATCAATGTGCGCCATGATGCCGATGTTGCGGACCTTGTTGAGGTCGGTAAGCACGTCCAGTGCCACGTTTACTCCCTAGTTTTGGTTCTGGCCCCGCCGGTCACCTATTCGGCCTGCGGCCCTGAGGCCCGCCGAAGCGGGCCGCAGGGCCTGGGCTGAATAGATGTACGTGGTGCTTATTACCAGCGGTAGTGGGCGAAGGCCTTGTTGGACTCGGCCATCTTGTGGGTGTCTTCGCGACGCTTCACAGCAGCACCAAGACCGTTCGAGGCGTCCAGGATCTCGTTGCGCAGACGCTCGGTCATCGTCTTCTCGCGGCGGGCCTTGGAGTAGCCAACCAGCCAGCGGAGAGCCAGGGCGGTTGCGCGGCCCGGCTTCACCTCAACCGGAACCTGGTAGGTGGCGCCGCCGACGCGGCGGGACTTGACCTCAAGGCTCGGCTTGATGTTGTCCATGGCCTTCTTCAGGGCTGCAACCGGATCCTGTCCGGTCTTCTCCTGAGCACCGGCAAGTGCGCCGTAAACGATGCGCTCTGCGGTGGACTTCTTGCCGTCGACGAGGACCTTGTTGATCAGCTGCGTGACCAGCGGGGAGCCGTAGACGGGATCGACTGCGAGCGGCCGCTTGGGGGCCGGACCCTTGCGGGGCATATTACTTCTTCTCCATCTTCGCGCCGTAGCGGCTGCGAGCCTGCTTGCGGTTCTTGACACCCTGGGTGTCCAGTGCGCCGCGAACGATCTTGTAACGGACACCGGGCAGGTCCTTCACACGGCCACCGCGGACCAGCACGATGGAGTGTTCCTGCAGGTTGTGACCCACACCGGGGATGTAGGCAGTAACTTCCACGCCGCCGTTGAGGCGGACACGGGCTACCTTGCGCAGAGCCGAGTTCGGCTTCTTCGGGGTGGTGGTGTAAACACGGGTGCACACACCACGGCGCATCGGGCTGCCCTTAAGGGCAGGAGCCTTGGTCTTGGAGACCTTGGGTGAGCGGCCCTTGCGGACCAGCTGCTGAATCGTAGGCACTTATCAGTTCTCCGTTTTTATCTCGAGAAAAATTCTCTGGTTGCGCTTGCTCCGGTCCGCTTCCAGCAGGCCCTGAGCGAGGCTTTTCAAAGTTGTTGCCGCAGTACCCCCGAGACGTTCCGTGATCCGAAGCGACCGTAGGCGTGCAAAAGTGTGGCATTCGTTGCACAAGAACCCTGCAACCCGGAAACAGGCCCCCACCCGCGCCTCGGAGACGGAATCCGAGAGAACATGCGAGCGGCCTTCATCCACTGCCACACAAACAATTATTAACAGTCTAGCAGACATCCCGGCTGGCTTAAGCCGGAGCTGCGACGGCGCCCCTGAGCCTGAGTCAGCTCCGGGCTGCCAGCGCCTGGGTGATTTTCCGTGACGCTTCCTGCAGATGCGGCAGCACCTGTGCCGCCGCTTCCTCCAGTGTAGGCCCGTCGAGTCCCAGCGTTGCCTGCATGGAAGTATTTAGCGCCGCAATCACTTCCCCGGCGGGGCTGAAGATGGGCACAGCCACCGAGCGCAGTCCGCGCTCGAGTTCCTGGTCCACCACGGCCCAGCCCTGTTCGCGGACACGCTGGACTTCTTTTCGAAGGGCCGCCTCGGCAGTAATGGTCCGCTCGGTGAGGGGCACCAGTTCAACTTCGGCAAGGTACGCATCCAATGCTGCGTCGTCGAGCCCTGCCAGCAGCACCCGGCCCATGGACGTGGCGTAGGCGGGGAACCGGGTTCCCACCGTGATGCCGACGGTCATCAGGCGGCGGGTGTGGATCCGGGCAATGTAGACAATCTCATTGCCGTCCAGGATGGAGGCCGACGTCGATTCGTGGATTTCGCGGGACAGGTCCTCGAGCAGCGGCTGGGCCAGCTGCGGCAGGGACTGCCCCGCCAGGTAGGAGTAACCCAGCTGCAGGACCAGCGCAGTAAGTTCAAAGCTGCGGCCGTCGGTGCGCACATAGCCCAGTTCCACCAGGGTCAGCAGGAACCGGCGGGCCGTGGCCCGGGTCAGGCCGGTGCGGCGGGAGACATCGCTGAGGGTCATCTGCACGTGTTCGGCGTCGAACGCCCGGATCACGGACAGGCCGCGGGCCAGTGACTGGACAAACTGGTCACTGGCCGCGATCGTTTCGCTCATGTCTCCCCCATTGTGGTTTCTTAGTCGGTGCCGGCGGACGGGCCGATGAGGGGCACGTCCACCTTCGCGGCGAGTTCCTCGAAGCTAATCCCGTAGGTCTCGCGAACGTGGACGCCGTCCTCCTTCAGGAGGAACACCGCTTCATTAGTGTAGACGCGCGTGACGCAGCCAACGCCCGTCAGCGGGTAGGAGCACTCGGCTACCAGCTTGCTGACCCCTTCACGGGTGAACAGGGACATCATCACGTAGACGTCCTTGGCCCCGGTGGCCAGATCCATGGCACCGCCGACGGCGGGAATGGCATCCGGTGCGCCCGTGTGCCAGTTGGCCAGGTCGCCGGTGGCGGAAACCTGGAAGGCGCCCAGGACGCAGACGTCCAGGTGTCCGCCGCGCATAATGGCGAAGGAATCGGCGTGGTGGAAGTAGGACGCGCCCGGCAGTTCGGTGACGGGGATCTTGCCGGCGTTGATCAGGTCGCCGTCGATCTCATCGCCGTGCGCCTCGGGCCCCATGCCCAGCATGCCGTTCTCGGTGTGCAGGGTGACCTGCTGCTCGGGCTTGAGGTAGTTCGAGACCAGGGTCGGCTGCCCAATGCCCAGGTTGACGAAGGACCCGGGCGCGATGTCCCGTGCCACGAGTTCAGCCAGTGCGTTGCGGTCCAGTTTTTCGCTCACGGTGGTCTTCACTGCCTTCTCGCTCATGCTGCTGCCGGTTCTTTCTCACGTGTTACCGGAACCAGGGTGTTGACGTAGATTCCCGGGGTCACGACGATTTCCGGATCGATCTGCCCGACGTCGACGATCTCCCGTACCTGGACAATCGCGTTCCGGGCGGCTGCGGCCATGATCGGCCCGAAGTTCCGGGCGGTCTTGCGGTAGACGAGGTTTCCGGCGCGGTCTGCCCTCAGTGCCTTCACCAGGGCGAAGTCCGCGTGCAGCGGGGTTTCGAAGACATAGCCCCGGCCGTCGATGATCCGGGTTTCCTTGCCTTCGGCCAGCGGGGTGCCGTAGGCGGTGGGGGTGAAGAATCCGCCGATTCCGGCGCCGGCGGCGCGGATGCGCTCGGCGAGGTTGCCCTGCGGAACCAGTTCAAGTTCGATTTCCCCGGCCCGGAACTTCGCATCGAAGATCTGGGAGTCGGACTGCCGCGGGAAGGAGCAGATGATCTTCCGAACCCGTCCGGCGCCGATCAGCGCGGCCAGTCCTTCTTCACCGTTGCCGGCGTTGTTGTTGACGACCGTCAGGTCCTTGGCGCCCTGGCGGAGCAGCGCTTCGATCAGCTCGACCGGCTGGCCGGCTTTTCCGAACCCGCCGATCATCACGGTGGCCCCGTCATGGATTGGCGCGACGGCTTCGTCGACGTCCTGCAGTATGTTCAGCACGGTTCTCCTAAGGAGCTAGGCTTTGGTGTTTTCGAGTACGACGGCGAGTCCCTGCCCGACGCCGATGCAGATGGCGGCCACGCCCCACCGCTCACCGGTGGCTTCCAGCCGGCGGGCAAGGGTGCCGAGAATCCGGGTGCCGGAGGCTCCCAGCGGATGGCCGATGGACACTGCGCCGCCCCAGGCGTTGACGATTGCGGGATCGATGTCCCAGGCGTCAAGGCAGGCCAGGGACTGCGCAGCGAAGGCTTCGTTGAGTTCAACGGCGCCGACGTCTCCCCAGGAGATACCCGCGCGCTTGAGCGCAGTGTTCGCTGCTTCCACCGGCGCGTAGCCGAAGAACTGCGGTTCGTTGGCTGCCGCACCGCGCCCGGCAATGCGGGCCAGCGGCTCGAGTCCCAGGATCCCGGCTGCGGCTTCGCTGCCCAGCCAGGCCGCGGAGGCGCCGTCGTTCAGCGGCGATGCATTGCCTGCGGTAACGGTGCCGCCGGCCGGAGTGTCGGAGACCGGGCGGAAGACGGTCTTCAGTGTGGCCAGCTTTTCCACGGTGGAGCCGGCGCGGATGCTTTCATCCCGCTGCAGGTCAACGCCGTCGACGGCCACGGTCAGGTTGGCGTACCGGCCTTCCTCCCAGGCGCGGGCTGCCTGCTCATGGGACTTGGCGGCGAACTCGTCCTGGCGTTCACGGCTGATGCCGTACTTCTCGCGCAGCTGTTCAGTCGCTTCGCCGAGGGAGACGGTCCATTCGCGCGGCATGGCGGGGTTCACCAGGCGCCAGCCCAGCGTGGTGGAGGCGAGTGTCTGGTCCCCGGCGGGGAACGGCTTTTCGTTCTTGGGCAGCACCCACGGGGCCCGGCTCATGGACTCCACGCCGCCAACCAGCATCAGGTCCGCTTCGCCGGTGTTGATCTGCCGGGACGCCATCATGGCGGCGTCAAGGGAGGAGCCGCAGAGCCGGTTGACGGTGGTGCCGGGAACAGAGACCGGCAGTGAAGCGAGCAGCGTGGCCATGCGGGCGACGTTGCGGTTCTCCTCGCCGGCTCCGTTGGCGTTGCCGAAGATGACTTCGTCAATGCGGGCGGGATCAAGTTCCGGGGCCCGGGCGACGGACGCCCGGATCACCTGTGCGGCGAGGTCGTCGGGGCGGACACCCGCGAGGGCTCCGCCGAAGCGCCCGAACGGGGTCCGGACGGCGTCGTAAATGTAGGCCTGGTTCACCGTGGCTCCTTTGGCTGGTTGCTGCACCCGTGCCTGCGGACGGGAAGCAGTTCGAAGACCGTTTCCCGTCGTGTTCAATCAGCGAACACGCGTACAAGATGCGAATTTATCCGAGTTTGGCGTTTTCTGCCAGCCTCAGTCCTCTGCGGCGTCCAGTTCAGCGAAGACGTTCTGGGCTACCTTGAAGGCTGAATTGGCTGAGGGGACACTGCAGTAAATGGCGGACTGCAGCAGGATTTCCTTGATCTCGTCCCGGGTCAGTCCGTTGCGCAGTGCGGCACGCACGTGCATCGCAAGTTCTTCAAGATGTCCGTGGGAAATCAGCGCGGTCAGCGTCACGGCGCTTCGCATCTTCCGGTCAAGCCCGGGCCGGGTCCAAATCGTTCCCCACGCGTAGCGGGTGATCATGTCCTGGAAGTCGGCAGTGAAGCTGTCCTTGGCTGCGTTGGCACGGTCCACGTGGGCATCGCCCAGGACCTCGCGGCGCACCGCCATGCCCTCGTCGTAGATTTCCTGCTGGGTCTTGGCGCTGGAGGATTCGTTCACTGTGTTGCCTGTTCTCTGGACTTCAGGGGTAATCGGATGCGTTTGTTACTGTGCCGCGCGGAAGAAACTGCCAAGCAGTTCGGCGGTAACGGCCGGCTGTTCGGCCGGCACCAGGTGGGCGGCACCGGGGACGACGGCGGAGCGGCCGCCGGGTACGCCGTCGGCGATCAGTTCGGCGAAGGAGGCAGGCGTCACCACATCTTCGGCGCCGGCCACGGCCAGGACCGGGACCTGGATCTCCGCCAGCCGGCTGCGGACGTCGAAGGCAGCCAGGGCCTGGCAGCAGAAGGCGTAGGAGAACCGGTCGGCGTCCTGGAGGGAGTGAAGCAGTGCCGCGGAGGCGCCCTTCTCGCGTTCGATGAACCCTTCGGCGAACCAGCGCTGGGCCGAGCCAATCAGCACCGCAGGAGTGCCCTGGTTCCGGACGGTCTCAGCGCGCGCTTCCCAGCCCTCGGCATCCCCGATCTTGGCGCCGGAGCAGAGAATCGCCAGGGAAGTGAACGCCTTGGGGAAGTCCAGTCCCAGCTGCAGGCCCACTGCGCCGCCCAGGGACACGCCGGCGTAGTGCACGTCCTGTTCCGGGGAAATGTCCCCCGCTGCGGCCGCGTTTTCCAGCAGCCCGTGGACGGCGGCGGCCAGGTCCTGAATGGAGAATGCTTCGGCTGCTACCGGGCTGTTGCCGTGGCCGGGCAGGTCCCAGGCAATGACGGTAAAGCCATCCAGCAGGGCAGCCGTGCTGGCCCAGAGCGCAGTGCCGCTGGTGCCCAGGGAGGGCCCGGCGATCAGCACGGGGGCCGAGGGGCCGGCATTGGAGAGCTGGGTTGCTTTGATCTGCGGGACGCTCACGCGTTCTTCCTTCCGGGGTAAGCCGAGGTGATTCGTTCGATCAGGGCAGCCGACTGGCCGACGTAGTTTGCCGGATCCAGCAGGTCAGCGATTTCCCCGTCACTGAGGGCGGGCACTTCTGCACGCAGCAGTGCGGCAAAGTCCTCCCCTGCCAGTGATCGGGACACCAGTTCCTGGACTTTTTTCTTGCCGGAGCCCGGGGTGCCGGCATCCAGCAGCGGGGCCACGCGCGCCATGACCTTCTCGCTGACCACCAGCGGTCCGGCCAGGGCGAGGTTCCGGGCGACGGCATCGGTATTGACCTGCAGCCCGCCCGCCAGCTCCGCGAGCTTGGCGGCCGCTCCCCCGGCCAGCCGCAGCAGCTGGCGCAGGGCCTGCCACTCGACGTGCCAGGACCCGCCGGGACGTTCGTCATCCGCCGCGCCGGCAGCTGCCTGCAGCATGGCTGTGTACCCGGGCGCGGCCAGGGCAGCACTTCGGATCAGCACGGACAGGACGGGATTCTGCTTCTGCGGCATCGCGGAGGAACCGCCCCGGCCTTCTTCGCGGGGTTCGCTGACCTCGCCGATTTCCGGCCGGCTGAGCAGCAGGACGTCGTTGGAGACTTTCCCTGCCGCCGCGAGCAGGTCTGCCAGCGCACTGCCCAGGGCAGTGACCGGAAGCCGGTTGGTCTGCCACGGGGCCACCGGGTCGGCGAGCCCGAGGCGGGCTGCGAGGTCCGCGGAGAGATCCAGCGGGGATGCGGCCGATGTTTCGGCAGCCGCGGTAAGGGCCGCCATGGTGCCGGACGCTCCTCCCCACTGCAGGGGCAGGGCTGCTGCGGCAGCTTCCAGGGCAGCAGTGGCCTGGCCGAGGCCGTGCAGCCACTGGGCTGCCTTGAGCCCGAAGGTGGAGGGCAGTGAATGCTGCGTGAGGGTACGTGCCACGCTCAGCGTCTCCGCATGCTCGCGGGCGAGGTCCGCCAGGGCGGACTGGGCGCGGTAAGCGTCGGCCAGGATAGTTTCCAGTGCCCGGGCAGACATCAGCATCAGTGCGGAGTCGAGGATGTCCTGGCTGGTGGCAGCTTTGTGGATTGGCCCAACAGCTGCCGGGGCCTCGTCGCGGACTTTCGCCCGCAGGTCGGCCAGCAGCGGAATGACGGGATTCCCGCCGCCCTGCGCCCGGGCTGCCAGGTCCGCAATGTCGTAGCGGTTTGCCTGGCAGGCCGGGGCAACGGCGTCGGGAATGCCATCTTTGATCAGGCCCGCGGAAGCAAGCACACGCAGCCACTCGAGTTCGACGTCGAGCATGGCCTGCAGCAGTGCCTCATCCGAGGTCAGTGCGGCAGCACGGGTGCCGGCCCATGCCGGCGACAGTAGTCCGTAGTCGGCAGTTTCCGCGGAAGCCAAGTGAATTACGCCCCCGGGTAGGACAGGAAGACGGTCTCGTCTTCGCCCTGCAGCTTGATGTCCCAGCGCAGGCCTCCGTCGGCTTCGCGGGTGGCAATCAGGGTGCGGCGGCGCTCTTCGGGCAGCGAAGAGAGCAGCGGATCCTTGGCCAGCGCTTCCTGGTCCTCCGGCAGGTACATCCGGGTGTGGAGCTTGTTCAGCAGGCCGCGGGCGAAGATCACCACGGAGATAAACGGAGCGGAGCCTTCTTCCGTCGGCCCGGGGTTCACCGTGGTGAACGTGTAGTTGCCGGTGTTGTCCACCGGCACCCGGCCCCACCCCGTGAAGGTGTAGCCGTCACGGACCAGCGAGCCGGTCTTCTGCGGGATGTTGCCCTCGGAGTCGGCCTGCCAGATTTCCAGCAGTGCGTCGGGAATCGGCTCTCCGGCACCGTCGCGGACGGTGCCCTGCAGCCGGATGGCTCCGGGAAGTCCGGGTGCGAGCAGTTCCCCGCCCTTCTCGAAGGGAAGCGCGTAGCCGTAGAACGGGCCAATGGTCTGGCCGGGGGTGGCGGTGAGTTTTTCGCTCATTACTCTGCGTCCTCTTCTTCCATCCAGGTGCGGTTGCTGCCGGTCAGCACAATGTCCCAGTTGTAGCCGGTGGCCCATTCATGCGAAGTGAGGCTGTGATCATAGGTCGCAACGAGGCGGTCGCGGGCCTTCTGGTCCGTGATGGACTGGTAGATCGGATCCAGCGCGAACAGCGGGTCACCCGGGAAGTACATCTGGGTGATCATGCGCTGGGTGAAGTCCGTCCCGAAGAGGGAGAAGTGGATGTGCGCCGGACGCCAGGCGTTGAAGTGGTTCTTCCACGGGTAGGGGCCGGGTTTGATCGTGAGGAACTCGTAGGATCCGTCATCGCCGGTGATGGCGCGGCCTACGCCGGTGAAGTTCGGATCGATGGGTGCGGGGTGCTGGTCGCGCTTGTGGATGTAGCGGCCGGCCGAGTTTGCCTGCCAGACCTCGATCAGCTGGTTCCGGACCGGACGTCCGTCGCCGTCGAGCACCCGTCCGCGGACGATGATGCGCTCGCCCAGGGGCTCACCGTTGTGCTGGATGGTCAGGTTGGATTCAAGCGGGTGCACGTCCTGGTGGCCGAATGCCGGTGACCAGAGTTCGATGGTCTCCGGGTCGGTGTGGTGCAGGTTCTTGGTGGGGTGGCGCAGCAGCGAACTGCGGTACGGACGGAAGTCCACGCGCGGCTGGGTCTCCTCGGCGGCACCGTTCTCCACACCCTTCCGGTATGCCTCGTGGATGGTCCGGATCTCTTCGGAAATCTGGTCCTGCGATGCCTCGGCGGCGTCGAGCCGCTCGTCGACGTGGCTGTCCGCGAACAGGTCTTCCGCGAGGGCGGAACCGTTGTCCGTGTCCATGGTGTTCTTGTCCATGGTCCTTCTTCCTGTCAGGGCAGAACGCCTCTTCGCGTCCCGCAGTGGGTAGGCATCCCGTGGATGGAACCCACAGTACACCTCGTGTTCACTCTTAGTACAAACGTTCACATTGTGAACATATTTCGGCTTTCGCCGGGCTTCCTTAGTGCTCCGGCCATCCGGTGTAGGCCTCTGCCAGGTACGCCTGGCCGTGGCGGGAAGAAACGACGCCGTTCAGTTCGCCCAGCGCGCGCTTGCGCTCGAAGTCCGTGGCGTCGGGGCGGGTGTGCAGCATCGAGGTCATCCAGTAGGAGAAGTTCTGTGCCCGCCACACGCGCTTGAGTGCCTTTTCGCTGTAGCCGTCGAGCAGGTCGGCATTCTTGGTGGCATAGAAGGAATCGATTGCCTCGAAGAGCACCTTGACGTCTGCCAGTGCGAGGTTCAGGCCCTTCGCGCCGGTGGGGGGAACGGTGTGTCCGGCGTCGCCGGCCAGGAACATGTTGCCGTAGCGCAGCGGTTCGCAGACGTAGGAGCGGAACTTCAGTACGGTCTTTTCGAAGATGGGGCCGCGCTTGAGCTGGAAGCCGTCCGGACCGTCGACGCGGCGCTGCAGTTCGTTCCAGATCTGCTCATCGCTCCAGGCATCCGCGTCCTCGTTGGGGTCGGACTGGAAGTACATACGCTGGACGTTGTCGTTGCGCTGGCTAATCAGGGCGAAGCCGTGCTCGGAATTGGCGTAAACCAGCTCCGGTGCGCTCGGCGGCGCTTCGGTGAGGATGCCGAACCAGGCAAAAGGGTACTCGATAAAGTTGTCGGTGCGCAGTTCCTTGGGAATTGAACGCTTGCAGATGCCCTGGGATCCGTCAGCGCCCACCAGGATGTCGCAGTGGATCTCGAAGTCAGTCCCCTCGGCGTCGGTGAAGCGGATCTTCGGAACGGAGGTGGTCTGGTCCAGGACCTCGGTGTTGCTGACGGCGTAGCGAACGTCGCCGTTGTCCCGCTCGCGGGCGGCTGCGAGGTCAACAAAAACTTCGTTCTGCGGGTAGAGCCAGACCGACTCCCCGACAAGCTCCTCGAAGTCAATCCGGTGGCTTTCTCCGCCGAAGCGCAGGTCTATCCCGTCGTGCTTGTAACCGTCGGTCAGTACGCGGTCGCTGACACCGCCCTCGGTGAGCATCCGGACACTGCCGTGTTCCAGGATCCCGGCCCGGTGGGTGGTGCGGATCGTCTCGTGGTCACGCTTTTCCACCACGATGCTCTCGATGCCGGATTTGGCCAGCAGGTGGGAGAGCATCAGTCCTGCGGGACCACCTCCGACAATGCCGACTTTGGTCTTCAGGACAGTGCGGGCTGCAGCCAATGCAGGACTCCTTTGGGGACAGGCGGGAAGAACGGGGCGGGAACACCCTCTTATCAGTGTGAGGACCGGCACACGGGGTACGCGACCCGTTTCCCATTCAATGAGAAGACCTGTCTCGGGTGCTAGGCAGTGGCTGAGCCGTTCCGCGGACCTGCTTCTGCCGAGTCCGTTCCCAGCCCCCGGGAGATTCCGCGGGCGGCGGTCATCAGGGCCGGAACTGTGGCGGCGGTATTCTCCCGGCCGCGCGGCACCACCACTCCCAGGGCAGCAACGGCTGATCCCTGCGGTCCAAAAACCGGTACGGCGATGCCGGTGGTGTCGGGATCGACGACGCCGGGCAGGGTGGCGCATCCGGCCCGCCTGATCTCCGCCCACTGGCGGCGCAGAACGTCGGCAGCAGGAAATGGCGGCGGATCCTCGCGGTGACGGGCCAGGAACTCTTCCTGTGTGTGCCGGGGTGAGTGGGCCATCAACACCATCCCGGAGGACGAAATGTGAAGCGGCAGCCGCCCGGCTACCTTCGCAAAGTTGGAGACCGAGCCGCGGCTGGAGAGACGCTCAATGAACAGGACCTCGTCCTCCTGCAGCACGGAAAGCTGGGTATGCTGCCGGATCACGGCCTGGATGTCCTCCATAAACGGCATGGCCACCTGACGCAGGTCCAGTGCAGCGGAACTCCGGCTCGCCAGTTCCCACAGCCGCAGGCCCAGGCGAAGCTCACCGGATTGGGTACGCTGCAGCAGGCCCAGCGAAACCAGTTCGCCGGCCAGCCGGTGCGCAGTGGACAGGGGCAGCCCCGCCCGCCGCGCCAGCGTGGCCGCCGGCATGGTGGGATGCTCGGCATCGAAGGCGGAAATGACGCGCACAATGCGCTCCGCCATCGAATCACCAGAGGAGGAATTGGCCATACCTGTACTTTGGCATACGACGGCGCTGCCCTCCTGCCGCGGCACCGCGCCGGCGGCCTCTGGAAGCACGCGTTAAAGCGGGAAGGACCCCGCCTTTCGGCAGGGTCCTTCCTTCGCGGTGTGCGGTTCCGTTCAGCTTTTCAGCTCTTTAGCGGAACTCGCTGCCCATGTCGTAGTCATCCAGCGGGATGGCGTGGAACTCAGGGCTCAGGCCACCGTCAACTCCGGCGTAATCGAAGTCGCTGAAAGCGCTCGGGCCGGTGAAGAGATTGGCCTTTGCTTCCTCAGTCGGCTCGACCGTGACCTCGGTGTAACGGGGCAGGCCCGTTCCGGCCGGGATCAGCTTACCGATGATGACGTTCTCCTTCAGGCCGAGCAGCGGATCGCTCTTGCCTTCCATAGCCGCCTGCGTCAGGACGCGGGTGGTTTCCTGGAAGGAAGCAGCGGACAGCCAGGACTCGGTCGCCAGGGACGCCTTGGTGATACCCATCAGTTCCGGACGGCCAGCGGCCGGACGGCGTCCTTCGGAAACCACGCGGCGGTTCTCGCTCTCGAACCGGCGGCGCTCGGCCAGCTCACCCGGGAGCAGGTCGGAATCGCCGGATTCGATCACGGTCACGCGGCGCAGCATCTGCCGGACGATGACTTCCACGTGCTTGTCGTGGATGCCTACACCCTGGCTGCGGTACACGCGCTGGACTTCGTCCACCAGGAACTCCTGTGCCTTGCGCGGGCCGAGGATGCGGAGGATCTGCTTGGGATCCACAGCACCTGCAACCAGCTGCTGGCCAACCTCAACGTGGTCGCCGTCGGCAACCAGCAGGCGGGCACGGCGCAGGACCGGGTAGGCGATTTCCTCGGAGCCGTCATCGGGAGTGACAACCAGACGCATCTGGCGGTCGGTCTCTTCGATGGTGACCCGGCCGGCCGTCTCGGAGATCGGAGCAACGCCCTTGGGGGTACGTGCTTCGAAGAGCTCCTGGATACGGGGCAGACCCTGGGTAATATCTTCTGCCGATGCAACACCACCGGTGTGGAAGGTACGCATGGTCAGCTGGGTACCGGGCTCGCCGATGGACTGTGCGGCGATGATGCCGACAGCCTCGCCAATGTCCACGGTCTTGCCGGTGGCCAGCGAACGGCCGTAGCAAAGGGCACAGGTTCCGACAGCCGACTCACAGGTCAGCACGGAGCGGACCTTGATGTCGGTGACGCCGGCCTTGAACAGCTTCTCGATCAGCACATCGCCGACGTCGTCGCCGCCCTTGGCCAGGACGTTGCCCTCAGCATCGGAGACGTCGGTAGCCAGCGTACGGGCGTACGCGGAGTTCTCGACCTCTTCGTGCAGGACCAGTTCACCGTTGTGATCCGGAACAGCAATCGTGACGTTCAGGCCGCGCTCGGTACCGCAGTCCTCTTCGCGGACAATGACGTCCTGCGAAACGTCCACCAGACGACGGGTCAGGTAACCCGAGTTGGCGGTACGCAGAGCGGTATCGGCCAGACCCTTACGGGCACCGTGCGTGGCGATGAAGTACTCCAGAACCGACAGGCCCTCACGGTAGGAGGACTTGATCGGACGCGGGATGATCTCGCCCTTCGGGTTGGCCACCAGGCCGCGGATACCGGCGATCTGCCGGACCTGCAGCCAGTTGCCTCGGGCACCGGAGGAAACCATGCGGTTGATGTTGTTCTGGATCGGCATGTTGTCACGCATAGCCTTGGCAACCTCGTTGGTTGCCTGGTTCCAGATGTCGATGAGCTCCTGGCGGCGCTCGTCTTCAGCGATCAGGCCCTTGCCGTACTGGCTTTCAACCTTGGCAGCGCGTGCTTCGTAAACCTCCATAATGGCGGGCTTGTCGATCGGAGCAGCAATGTCCGAGATGGCAACGGTGACGCCCGAGCGGGTGGCCCAGTAGAAACCGGAGTCCTTCAGGTTATCCAGCGTTGCAGCGGTGACGACCTTCGGGTAGCGCTCGGCAAGATCGTTGACGATCTTGGAGAGCTGGCCCTTGTCGGCAACAGCTTCAACCCACGGGTAATCCGCCGGCAGCGTCTGGTTGAACAGCACCTGGCCGAGCGTGGTCGGGATGAGTGCAGGAGTGCCCTCTTCCCAGCCTTCCGGAGCCGGCTGCTCGTCGCTGGGCACGAAGCCTTCGACGCGGATCTTGACCGGCGCGTTCAGGTGCAGCTCGCCAAGGTCGTTCGCCATGATGGCTTCCGCCATCGAGGAGAACACACGGCCTTCGCCTGCTGCGCCTTCGCGCTTGGTGGTCAGGTGGTGCAGGCCGATGATCATATCCTGCGAAGGCAGGGTCACCGGACGGCCGTCCGACGGCTTCAGGATGTTGTTGGAGGACAGCATCAGGATGCGTGCTTCAGCCTGTGCCTCGGGGCTCAGCGGCAGGTGGACTGCCATCTGGTCGCCGTCGAAGTCAGCGTTGAAGGCGCCGCAGACCAGCGGGTGCAGCTGGAGGGCCTTGCCCTCAACCAGCTGCGGCTCGAAGGCCTGGATGCCGAGGCGGTGCAGGGTGGGTGCACGGTTGAGCAGCACCGGGTGTTCGGTGATGATCTCTTCCAGCACGTCCCAGACCTGCGGACGGAAACGCTCGACCATACGCTTGGCGCTCTTGATGTTCTGTGCGTGGTTGAGGTCAACCAGGCGCTTCATCACGAACGGCTTGAAGAGCTCCAGGGCCATCTGCTTGGGCAGGCCGCACTGGTGCAGCTTCAGCTGCGGGCCGACGACGATCACGGAACGGCCGGAGTAGTCAACGCGCTTGCCGAGCAGGTTCTGGCGGAACCGGCCCTGCTTGCCCTTGAGCATGTCCGAGAGCGACTTCAGCGGACGGTTGCCCGGTCCGGTGACCGGACGGCCGCGGCGGCCGTTGTCGAACAGGGAGTCAACAGCTTCCTGCAGCATGCGCTTTTCGTTGTTCACGATGATCTCGGGAGCACCGAGGTCCAGCAGGCGCTTCAGGCGGTTGTTGCGGTTGATGACGCGGCGGTACAGGTCGTTGAGGTCGGACGTCGCGAAACGGCCGCCGTCGAGCTGGACCATCGGGCGCAGTTCCGGCGGGATCACCGGGACGGCGTCCAGGACCATGCCCATGGGGCTGTTGGACGTCGTGAGGAACGCGTTGACAACCTTCAGGCGCTTCAGGGCACGCGTCTTGCGCTGGCCCTTGCCGTTCTGGATGATCTCGCGCAGGTTCTCGGACTCCTGCTGCATGTCGAAGTCCTCAAGACGCTTCTTGATGGCTTCGGCACCCATGGAGCCTTCGAAGTACAGGCCGTAGCGGTCGCGCAGTTCGCGGTAGAGGCCTTCGTCGCCCTCGAGGTCTCCGACCTTGAGGTTCTTGAAGCGTTCCCAGACCTGCTCGAGGCGCTCGATGTTGTTGTCGGCGTCGCGGCGTACCTTGGCCATCTGGCGGTCGGCGGAGTCGCGGGCCTTCTTCTTGTCCGCTGCCTTGGCGCCTTCGCCTTCGAGGCGAGCCAGCTCGTCTTCGAGGTCCTTGGCGATCGCGGCGATGTCGGAGTCGCGCTGGTCAACCAGGTGCTTGCGCTCCAGGTCGTGCTCGGCCTGCAGGTTCGGCAGTTCGGCGTGGCGGTTCTCCTCGTCGACCGAGGTGATCATGTAGGCAGCGAAGTAGATGACCTTTTCGAGGTCCTTCGGAGCCAGGTCAAGGAGGTAGCCCAGGCGGGAGGGAACACCCTTGAAGTACCAGATGTGGGTTACCGGAGCGGCGAGCTCAATGTGGCCCATCCGTTCGCGGCGAACCTTGGCGCGGGTAACTTCGACGCCGCAGCGCTCACAGATGATGCCCTTGAAGCGTACGCGCTTGTACTTGCCGCAGTAGCACTCCCAGTCACGGGAAGGTCCGAAGATCTTTTCGCAGAAAAGACCGTCCTTCTCCGGCTTCAGGGTTCGGTAGTTGATGGTTTCCGGCTTTTTGACCTCGCCGTAAGACCAGTTGCGGATTTCGTCCGCAGTGGCAAGGCCGATTCGCATGAGGCCGAACGTGGAATCGTTGGACATGGGTCCCTGTTCTCTCTTGTTCTCTAAATCTGAATGTCTCGGGTACGGGAAGAAACAAAGGCAACCATCCAACCCCAGCCCCGCGCCGGTGTCCGGAGGAAGGCGGCTTTAATATTCCCTGCGAGCTCTGCGAGCTGGGAATTTCGTTGCCGCCGTTCCGGGCACCGGTGCGGAGCCAGGACGGATGAAACCTAAACCTCTTCTACTGAGCTCGGCTCTGCGCGGGACAGATCAATACCCAGCTCTTCCGCGGCCCGGAAGACTTCTTCATCCGAGTCACGCATTTCAATCGTGTTGCCTTCAGTGGAAAGGACTTCCACGTTCAGGCACAGCGACTGCATTTCCTTGATGAGCACCTTGAACGATTCCGGAACGCCGGGCTCCGGGATGTTCTCACCCTTGACGATGGCTTCGTAGACCTTGACGCGGCCGTGGATGTCATCGGACTTGATGGTGAGCAGTTCCTGCAGGGTGTAAGCGGCACCGTAGGCTTCCAGGGCCCAGACTTCCATTTCACCGAAGCGCTGGCCGCCGAACTGTGCCTTACCACCCAGCGGCTGCTGCGTGATCATGGAGTACGGACCCGTGGAGCGTGCGTGGATCTTGTCATCGACAAGGTGGTGCAGCTTCAGGATGTACATGTAGCCAACGGAGATCGGATCCGGGAACGGCTGGCCGGAGCGGCCGTCGAACAGACGGGCCTTTCCGGAAGCACCGATCAGGCGGTCGCCGTCGCGGGTGACGTTCGTGGAGTCCAGGAGGTTGGTGATTTCATCCTCGCTGGCGCCGTCGAACACCGGGGTGGCAACGGTGGTGGGACCGGTTTCACGCGGCAGTGCGGGCAGGTCCTTGACCCAGTCCGGCTCGCCTTCGATCTTCCAGCCCTGCTTGGCAGCCCAGCCCAGGTGGATTTCCAGGACCTGTCCGACGTTCATTCGACCCGGAACACCCAGCGGGTTCAGGACGATGTCGACGGGGGTTCCGTCTTCCAGGAACGGCATGTCCTCGATCGGGAGGATCTTGGAGATGACGCCCTTGTTGCCGTGGCGGCCGGCCAGCTTGTCGCCGTCCGTGATCTTGCGCTTGTGTGCCACGTAGACGCGGACCAGCTGGTTTACGCCCGGGGGCAGCTCGTCGTCGTTGTCGCGGTCGAAGATACGCACACCGATAACGGTTCCGGACTCGCCGTGGGGAACCTTCAGGGAGGTGTCGCGGACTTCGCGGCTCTTCTCGCCGAAGATGGCGCGCAGCAGGCGTTCTTCGGGGGTCAGTTCCGTTTCGCCCTTCGGGGTCACGCGGCCAACCAGGATGTCTCCTGCTTCAACCTCGGCACCGATGTGGATGATGCCGCGCTCGTCGAGCTGGGAGAGGACTTCCTCGGACACGTTCGGGATGTCGCGGGTGATTTCCTCGGCACCGAGCTTGGTGTCGCGGGCGTCAACCTCGTGCTCCTCGATGTGGATCGAGGTCAGCACATCGTCGGAGACCATGCGCTGCGAGAGGATGATGGCATCTTCGTAGTTGTGGCCTTCCCAGGACATGAACGCAACGAGCAGGTTCTTGCCCAGTGCCAGTTCGCCCTGGTCCGTGGAGGGGCCGTCGGCGATGACGTCGTTGACCTCAACGCGGGTGCCTTCGGAGACGATCACGCGCTGGTTGTAGGCGTTGCCCTGGTTCGAGCGTGCGAACTTCATGATCGGGTAGCTGGTCTCGGTGCCGTCGTCGTTCATGACGGTAACCAGGTCAGCCGAAACCTCGGTGACGACGCCGGCCTTGGCGGCGGTGACGGAGTCACCGGCGTCGATGGCTGCGTACTTCTCCATGCCGGTGCCCACAACGGGACGCTCGGAACGGAGCAGCGGCACAGCCTGGCGCTGCATGTTCGCACCCATGAGGGCGCGGTTGGCATCGTCATGCTCGAGGAACGGAATCAGGGCGGTAGCCACCGACACCATCTGGCGCGGGGAAACGTCCATGTACTCCACGCCTTCGGGCTCGACGAGCACGGGCTCGCCGGATCCACCGCGCGCACGGACGAGGACGAGGTCCTCTTCGAAGTGCATGTCTTCGCGCAGCGGGGCGTTTGCCTGTGCGATCGTGCGCTCAACTTCGTCATCTGCAGTCAGGTAATCAACCTGGTCGGTGACGACGCCGTCCACTACCTTGCGGTACGGGGTCTCGATGAAGCCGAAAGCGTTGATCCGGGCGTAGGAAGCCAGCGAACCGATCAGGCCGATGTTCGGACCTTCAGGGGTTTCGATGGGGCACATACGTCCGTAGTGCGAGGGGTGGACGTCTCGGACTTCCATGCCTGCACGGTCACGGGACAGGCCGCCCGGGCCCAGCGCGGACAGGCGGCGCTTGTGGGTCAGGCCGGCCAGCGGGTTGTTCTGGTCCATGAACTGCGAGAGCTGGGAGGTTCCGAAGAACTCCTTGATTGCAGCAACAACCGGGCGGATGTTGATCAGGGTCTGCGGCGTGATTGCCTCGACGTCCTGGGTGGTCATCCGTTCACGGACAACGCGCTCCATACGGGAAAGACCGGTGCGGATCTGGTTTTCAATCAGTTCGCCGACGGCGCGGATGCGGCGGTTGCCGAAGTGGTCGATGTCGTCGACCTCAACGCGGATGTCCACGTCTTCACCGTTGCGCTTGCCCGGGATGGTCTTCTCGCCGGCGTGCAGCGCCACGAGGAACTTGATCATCGCGACGATGTCGTCGATGTTCAGGACCGACGCGTCGGCGTCACCGATCGGCTTCTCGACACCGAGCTTGCGGTTGATCTTGTAACGGCCAACCTTCGCCAGGTCGTAGCGCTTCGGGTTGAAGTACAGGTTCTCCAGCAGCGTCTTGGCGGCTTCGACCGTAGGCGGCTCTCCCGGACGGAGCTTGCGGTAGATGTCCAGCAGGGCATCTTCCTGGGTCTCCGTGGGGTCCTTCTCCAGGGTGGCGCGGATCGAGTCGTACTCGCCGAACGTTTCCAGGATCTGGCCTTCGGTCCAGCCGAGGGCCTTGAGCAGGATGGTTACGGACTGCTTGCGCTTGCGGTCCAGGCGGACGCCCACCTGGTCACGCTTGTCAATTTCAAGTTCGAACCAGGCACCGCGGGAAGGGATGATCTTCGCGGTGTAGATGTCCTTGTCACTGGTCTTGTCAGCGGCGCGCTCAAAGTACGCGCCCGGGGAACGGACCAGCTGGGAGACGACGACGCGTTCCGTGCCGTTGATGACGAAGGTACCCTTGTCGGTCATCAGCGGGAAGTCGCCCATGAACACGGTCTGCTGCTTGATTTCGCCCGTGTTGTTGTTCATGAACTCGGCCTTAACGTACAGCGGGGCCGAGTACGTAGCGTCCCGGTCCTTGCACTCGGCCATGGTGTACTTCGGGTCAGCGAATTCCGGTTCCGAGAAGCTCAGGGACATGGTGCCCTGGAAGTCTTCGATCGGAGAGATTTCTTCGAAGATGTCCGCGAGGCCGGAGGTCGTCGCGAAACCCGCGTCGCCCTCTTCCTGGGCCTTCCGCAGGCGTTCCTTCCAGCGCTCGTTTCCTACGAGCCAGTCGAAGCTGTCCGTCTGCAGGGCAAGAAGATTGGGAACATCCAGCGGTTCGTGAATCTTTGCGAATGAAATCCGGGAAGCTGCGTTCTCCGGAGTGGTAGCGGTTGCATTATTAGAGGTGCTCGAGGCGACCAAGAGGGATCCTTCCACAGACCTTCAGGCGTGTTTCGCGCTCCCACTCTGCACTAACGGACCTGGTCCGCGTGCGTCCTGGCGGTCCCGGGCGCCGTAATTGTCCAGCGCATGTGCGTGAAACGCCTGCGTGAACACTCCGGACGCCGCCTGGCCCGTGACACAGCCCACCGCTATATGAAGGCTGAAGGTTAAGAGGGGGAAGCAAATATCCACTATAGGGCATTGGGGACACAGAAGTCTACCCGGTAATCGAAACCCCTGCCAGCTCAACCCTGAATCCTGCGGCCGGAACTTCCAGGTTCCTCGGCTGCGGCTTCCTGTCGGGGAGCTGCGGGCGGTGCCAGCGAACCGATATGACGCTGGGCTACCCACATAGAGTACCCCAAGTCCGGCGGAAGCGCGCGTTTTCTTTCCTGTCGTGGCGCTGTGCCCGCGGCAGGGCCCCGGCCGGAGTGTGTTCCGGACCACGGCGAACAGGTAGCCTAAAGGCAAAACTGCGGAAAACCCAGCAGGAAGAACCGCACCGCCTTCGATGAGACCGTCGATGAAACCTTCGATGAAAGTGGACCAGCCGCATGAGCACTGAGGCATTTGCAGGACCCGGGACAGAATCGCTCCCGGAGGTAGTAATCGTCGGCGGGGCGCGTACCCCGCAGGGCAGGCTCAACGGCCAGCTTGCCTCATTTACCGCCGTCGAACTTGGCGCTTTTGCCATTTCCGGTGCGCTGGAGCGCTCCGGTGTGGACGCGTCCCAGGTGGACAGCGTGATCATGGGCCACGTGGTGCAGGCCGGGTGCGGCCAGAACCCCGCCCGCCAGTCGGCCATCAAGGCGGGCCTGGGCTGGGATGTGCCCACCGTGACCATCAACAAGGTCTGCCTCTCCGGTCTTGCTGCGGTCATCGACGCAGCCCGGCTGATCCGCGGCGGCGAGGCCACCGTGGTGGTGGCCGGCGGCCAGGAGTCAATGACGCGCGGGCCGCATGTGCTGCCCGGATCCCGGCAGGGCTGGAACTACGGCAGCATGTCCATGCTGGACTCCGTGGCACACGACGGCCTCACCGACGCTTTCGACAATGAATCAATGGGTGTCTCCACCGAGCGCGGCAACACGGCCCTGGGCATTAGCCGCACCGCCCAGGATGAGGTTGCCGCTGCCTCGCACCAGCGTGCCGCTGCCGCAGCCGCCGCGGGAATTTTCGACGTCGAGATTGCCCCGGTGACGGTGCCCCAGCGAAAGGGCGACCCCGTGGTCCTCACCGCGGACGAGGGCATCCGTCCCTCCACTACCGTGGACACACTGGCCGGGCTGCGTCCCGCCTTTGATCCTGAAGGCACTATCACTGCTGGAAATTCCTCTCCGCTGTCCGACGGCGCCAGCGCCCTGGTGCTGACCACACGGGCTTTCGCCGAGGAACAGGGGCTTCCGATCCTGGCCTCCGTGGGACTGCCGGGGCAGGTGGCCGGCCCGGACAACAGCCTCCACTCCCAGCCCTCGAATGCCATTTCCCAGGCCCTGAAGCGGGCCGGGTGGACGGCAGCAGACCTGGACTTCGTTGAAATTAACGAGGCCTTTGGTTCAGTAGCCGTCCAGTCGCTGCAGGAGCTGGGCGTGGACCTGGCGGACTGCAACATCCACGGCGGAGCGATCGCGCTGGGCCACCCCATCGGCGCCTCCGGCGCCCGGCTGGCACTGCATGCCGCACACGAACTGAACCGCCGCGGATCCGGGCGTGCCGCCGTCGGGCTCTGCGGAGGCGGCGGCCAGGGTGAAGCCCTGCTGCTGTACCGGAACTAGTGCCGGAGTCCTCCCCCGCCGGCCGTGAACGGGTGCTGGCAGCTGCGGAGCGCCTTGGCCTGGATGTCCAGGTCACCGAGCGCCCCGCTGCTGCCAGCCTGACCGAAGCGGCAGCGCTGCTCGGCATCACCCCGGCAGATATCGTCAAGTCGCTTGTTGTCCGCCGCAAGGCCGGTGAGTACCTGTTTGTCCTGGTCCCCGGCGACGCCCAGATCTCCTGGCCCAAGCTTCGTGCCGCAGCGGGGGCAAACAAGCTGATGCTGCCGCCCGCGGAGGAAGCGTTCGAAGCCACCGGGTACGCCCGCGGAACCATCACACCGCTGGGGAGCACCGTGGCGTGGCCGGTCTTTGCCGCTCCGGGCATCCGGGGCAGGCGCGTCTCAATGGGTGCGGGCGAGCACGGTGCCAGCCTCTTCGTTGACGGGGATGCGCTGCTGGCAGCCCTGGATGCCACTGTTGCGGACATCACCGACCCGCTCCCCTAGCCTCCAGGGACCTCGGCAAAACAAAAACCCCGCTTCGAAACCGAAGCGGGGTTTTTGCTGGTCTGCGGCAATGCCGCAGAAGCAGTACTACTTGAGGGTAACCGTGGCGCCGGCAGCCTCGAGGGCTTCCTTGGCCTTGTCGGCGGTCTCCTTGTTGGCGCCTTCGAGGATAGCCTTCGGAGCACCGTCAACCAGGTCCTTGGCTTCCTTCAGGCCCAGGGAAGTCAGCGCGCGGACTTCCTTGATCACTGCGATCTTCTTGTCGCCAGCGGCTTCGAGGATAACGTCGAATTCGCTCTTCTCTTCAGCAGCTTCAGCAGCGCCTGCTGCCGGGCCGGCAACTGCAACAGCAGCAGCGGTGACGTCGAAGGTCTCTTCGAAGAGCTTCACGAAGTCGGAGAGCTCGATGATGGACAGTTCCTTGAAAGCTTCAATGAGCTCTTCGTTGGTGAGCTTCGCCATGATGTGGCGTCCTTCCTATAAGTGGTGCGCTAAGGCACCGGGAGTTGAGGGTGAAGAGTTATTACTCTTCGGTGGCTGCTTCGGCGGCCGGTGCTTCTTCTGCGGCAGCCGGAGCTTCTTCCGCAGCGGGAGCAGCAGCGCCGCCTTCTTCTTCGAGCTTGATGCGCAGGGCATCGACCGAGCGGGCCAGCATGGACATCGGGGCCTTGAGGACACCGGCGACCCGTGCAAGCTGGAACTCGCGGGACTCGAGCGCAGCCAGGGCAGCAACACCGGAGGCGTCAAGGGCGTTGCCCTCGAAGATACCGGTCTTGATGATCAGCTGCGGGTTGGTCTTTGCAAAATCCGTCAGGCTCTTCGCAGCGGCAACTGCGTCACCCTTGATGAAGGCAATTGCAGTAGGGCCGGAGAGCTGGCCATCGAACGCGTCGATGCCGGCTTCCTTGGCTGCAATGCCCGTCAGGGTGTTCTTGACGACCGAGTACTTGGTGTCCTGGCCGAGCGAACGGCGCAGCTCCTTGAGCTGTGCAACGGTGAGCCCGCGGTATTCGGTTAGGACAGCAGCGGTTGAATCCTTGAAATCGTTGGCGATTTCTTCAACTGCTGACACCTTGGTTGGCGTTGCCATAACCCTCCTTCCGGGGAAATAATGCCGGTGGATCGGGTCCCAAACACAAAAAACGCCCCGGGCAGATGCACGGGGCGGCACTCAACGGACCTGAGATCCGGAGTTCACTTCGTTCACCTGCGCAGGCCGCCCTTGGAAGGGACTTTCGGATGGTTCTCCAACCGGATTCCACGCGCGGAGGCTGAAGGTTCAGCTTTACGGTGGGATTGAAGGCACATCGACCGACGGTCTTTGGTAGTTCAAGAGTACGGGAGATCCCGGGCAGGGCCAAATCGGGGTGCCTAGCCCAGGGAAAGCTCCTTCTGCCACTCCCCCGCATAGCCGACGGGGCGGAACCCGAGCTGCTCGTTTATGGCGAGCATGTACCGGTTCTCCTCTGCGTTCCAGGTGTAAACCCGCTGCACTTCGGGGAAAAGCCGCCGCAGCCGCTGGAGGTTTCCGGCCTTCAGCATCATGCCCAGCCGGTTGCCGCGGTGGCGCTGCAGCACCAGCGTGTCGTCCTGGTATGCCACGCCCGGGTTACTCCGGGCGACTTCCAGCACGGTATGGCCCGCGAGCTCACCCGAAGCCGTGTGGCGGACGGCGCACACCAGCACGTCATACCCCATCCCGCGTGCCTTGTCCTCCGCTTCCCGGACCCTGGGCACGTCCCAAACCTCCGGGGCCAGGTCCAGGCCACCCTGCGGGGCGTCGGTGCTCATCTTCTGCCTTAGCCGGGCGTAGGCATGTACCAGTTCGTCCGGGCACGCGTCCTGCCAGAAGACGAGTTCGTAACCGGAGCCCCCGGCGCTGTCCGGGAACTCGGCGCCGGCACCGTGCAGCGGAAGGTCGAGCCGGCTGATCCGTTCAATGAGTTCCAGGCTGAAGCCACAGGCCGAGGCAAAGGAAGCCGCTGCGTCCTGCGGAATGAACGACGCCGGAACGTCGCCGCCGGTGACGTTCCAACCGTCCAGCGGATGGTCGGTCTCCGCTATCAGGGTCCGCCGTCCGTCTGCGGCAGCCAGGCCCTCCGCCGCAGCACAGAGCGCCGCACCGACGCCTCTGCGCCGCGAACGGGTATCCACCACCACGTTTATGGTGCCCGTGTGCAGGTTGTCGGTCAGGGGAAGGTTGAGCCGGACCACGCCGAGGATTTCCTGCCCGGAACCCCGTGCAACCAGCAGCAGCCGCCGGCGGGTGGACGTGCTCTGGAGCCCGGCCAGCTGTGCCTGGGGCGTTTCGCAGAAGTCGTCATTTCCCCAGATCTCGCGCTGCTGTGCATTGAAGAGCCGGGCAACAGCCAGGAAGCCGTCCGCGTCCGGCGATTCGGTGCTTTGCGGCAGGGCGAGCGGTTCCACAGCCAAGGCAGTCATGGCCCATATCCTGCCGGAGAACCCTGCCGGAGCCAAAACAGGTTCCGCCGCGGAAACACA
Source organism: Arthrobacter sp. 3Tela_A (assembly GCF_049311025.1). NCBI lineage: Bacteria > Bacillati > Actinomycetota > Actinomycetes > Micrococcales > Micrococcaceae > Arthrobacter > Arthrobacter sp. 3Tela_A. The sequence continues at coordinate 69 of NZ_JAXIOM010000045.1, read as the reverse complement.
AAACGGCAGCAGCCTAAGCTGCGGGCGGGTTGGGGAGCAGGCCGCCCGGAGTAATGCGCTGACTCAGCG